>JAUYES010000700.1 GCA_030691225.1 Holophaga sp.
CCAGGCCGAGCGGGATGAGCAGCGCCACCGAGGCAAGGCCCATGAGTAAAACCTGCTGCACCCGAGGTGCCCTAGAGAGACGTTCGCGCGAAAGCATCATCCATCCAGTCTAACGGTGCTGGCAGTCTCTAATCTAAAGGCCTCGCGGATGAAATATTATTTCAAAAAGTCTCCTCCAAAATATTTCGTGATCCTCCTGGATTTCGCAACCGATGCAACCAGCAGCGGGTGGCGTTGCTGTGCCCGCTCGTCCTCAACACTCCCCATAGGAGTCGGTCATGTTTGCGCCCCTGCTTCGCAACGCCTTGCTCGCTCTCGCTATCGGTTGTGGAGGTGCTGCCCTCATTGGGGCCGAGGCACCAGCCATAGTTCGGCCCGAGATCACTAGCCTGACCATTGCCCTTGAGGATGGCCGAAGCTACGCCCTGACAACGGAACAGCTCCAGGCGCCGAAAGGCGGGGCCATCTTTTGGGGCGATTGGGCGGTAATCAATCTGCTGCTGCCCCAATACAGCTTCCGCCCGCTCAACCTAGTTAACGCTGAGCGCGTCCTGCGCCTTTGGTTTACACCCGGCGCTTCAGGTCAGTTGCCTGCCTTTCTGGTGAACACACCGCAAGGGCCGATCTATCCGCTTGCGGAGGCAGCACCTCAGGGCTGGATCGCGCCTCGCTACAGCCGCCCCCGCGTAGCGCATATCGCAGTGGGTTATGCCGATGGACGCAGGCTTACACTCAGTGAATTCGCGCTTCGCGATCCCAAATCAGGCGTGATGGTTTGGACTGACTTTGCCGTGGCCAATCTGCTCATCCCCTTCTATCGCAATGCTCGCAACTTGCCAACCAACCCGGAGGATGTCATGCGGATCTGGCATCAACCCAGCTCCGCGCCAGCTCGGACCTTCCTTCCAGAAAACCAGGAACTTCCCGGCTTCCTGATCAAGCCTGCCTGCATCCCTTCTTATCTTGGGGCTGAAAACCAACAATAGCCGGTCAATTATCAAGGGTTCGTAGCAACTGACGCGCAGCCTCCAGGGCTGGATCCTTGCCCAGTAGCTCTTTCAGAAGCTGCCGGGCGCGGGTCCGCCGGGCGGTAGGTGCGGTGCGCTGTTCCGCCCATTCCACTTGCACCTGGGCCAAGACCAAGAGTGAGGAAGGCGTTCTTCCACTCAGGGCAATCACCCGTTCGGCAGCCTTCTCGGCCTTAAAGAGGTGGGCCCGCACCTCGTCTGAAGTCGGTGCCCAACGAGCTCGCAGACAAGATGCTTGGGCATCGTGTAAGGCTAGTCGCCAGGTTTCGCCCTGTCGCCTCAGGACGGCCAGGTCATCCTCAATTTGGATCAAGACCTTCAGGGGAGATCGACCTTGGCGGTGCAGAATTTGAGCACGCAGGATGGCGACTTCGCCAAGGCCAAAAACTGCCCCTTCCGTGGAAGCATTCTTGGCCATGGCCTCGCGATAGGCTGTTTCGGCGGCTAACAGGAATTCCTCTGCCTCTTGGCGTTGAAGCACTCGGTGCTGCGCCATCGCAAGGAAGGCATTGCCCCGACTGAAGTGAAATTCAAATCGGGCAGGGGCCATTTTGACGGCTTGATCTAAGTGGGCCAGGGCCCGCTGAACCACAATTGCGGGGTCGATACCATGGTTGGCTTGGAAGTCGGCTAATTCCACCTGAAGGCCTCCCAGATAACCTTGGAAATCGGCCACCTTGGGGTAGCGTTTGGCGAGAATCTTGACGGCTTGCAATGCGGCTTCCACCGAAATCGCTGGATCCCGCCCTTGGGATTTTTCGAATTCAACTCGAGCCCAGTGACTGGCCACAAAGGGCTCGAAAAGCTCGAAGGCGGATGGGTCTTTTTCGAAGGCTTGGCGCAACAGATCGATGGCGCGATCTAAATCTGAGCGAGGATCCAAGCCGCGGTTGTAATCCCGATAGGCCCGCATCTGCAAGGCCGAAGCCTGGGCCCCCAATAGTTCGGGGTTGCCTGGATTTTGGGCTAGCAGAGCTTGGGTGCGCACCAAGGCCCGTGCCAAGGGGTCCGCCGTCTGGGTCTTGCCATGCCCGGACTGGTTCGCGATTTTGTGCGCACCCGTCACGCGCGCTGCTTCTAACTCGCCTCGCGCCAGCCTAGCCTCTGGATCAGTGGCATCCGGCACCAGTCGCTGCCACTTTTCGCAGGCTTCTTGCAGTTTTTGGTGAGCGGCTTGAATGGACTTGCCGGCCCTGCGTTGCACGACCATTTCTTCCCACCATCTTCGCGACAGCAGATCCCATAGCCCAGGATCGCTTGGAGCTGTGGTTATGGCGGCCTCCAGGGCGGCCCCTGCCAGCTCCAGATGAGCAAGTGTGCCGGCTGGGTTTTGATCTCGCCGAGCCTGTTCTAAATGAATTTCTCCTTCAAGCCGACGCGCCTCGTAAAACCATGGGGCTTCCGCCAGCGCCGTTTTGGCGAGGCGAAGACTTTCCTTAAATTGCTCGTCGTAGCGCGCCAGGAGAGCTTCTTGAAATCCCGGAGGATCCAGCAGACTGCCTTGGCCCTGGCGAAGCAACGCCGCGGCGGGCGTCCGCAGGGTTTCTTCCAATTCCTGCAGTCGCGCCTGACGCAGTCGTCCGTCCTGAATCGCCCGAGCTGCATCCAGCGCGCCCGCATAAATTTGGCCCAGGACCCGACCCCGAGCATAGGCCACTTCTCGGGTTTGGAAGCCTGCGCTCCAAGCTAGATCCAGGTGGGACTGCGCCAGTGCGGTGTCGCCCAAAGCCAAATACGCTCTGCCAAGGGCATAGTTCCCCGGCCCCTGCACCAAAGCACGCGCTCCTTTCAGTTCGAGTTCGATGGCCTTGATTCGCTGCATCACCGTGGCCTTTTCGCCTCGGATATCGTGAGCTGGCTGCAATCGCACGTAGCGAAGCAAGGCCTCGATGCGCTCGGCTTCTTGGCCAAAGTGCTGGGCCCATTGAGCCTGGTTGGCGGCTGTAAGGCGAGCCTGGATCGCCATCGTGGCGAGAATTAAGACAATGGCTAAGGCGACTGCGCCGACAGTCACCATCGCTTTGTTCCTGAGCACAAATTTCCCTAAGCGATACCCCAGAGTCGTAGGACGGGCCAAGATCGGTTCGCCCACGCGGAAACGGCGAAGATCTTCCCCTAAGGCTTGGGCGCTCTCGTAGCGACGGGCGATATCTTTCTCCAGGCATTTCATGACGATGGTCTGGAGATCGGCCGACACGGCTGCGTTTCGTGTGCGAAGCGGGGGAATTTCAGCGTTTAGGATGTATAAAAGGCAGTCCATTCCCACAATTTCCGCAAAGGGCGGAGCGCCGGAAAAAATTTCGTAAAGGGTCACTCCCAGGGCATAAACATCCGTGCGGCGTTCAATATGAGCGGTATCGCCTCGGGCCTGTTCTGGGGCCATGTAGTGGGCTGTGCCTTGGATGGTGCCATCGCGGGTTTCGCTGATGTTTTCGGTATCTCGGGCGAGCCCAAAATCCAGCACGTAGGGCACAAAGGCGCCCTCCGGGCTGCGCTCCACCATGATGTTCGTGGGCTTGAGATCACGGTGAATCAGGCCATGACGATGGGCGGCGTGCACGGCTTCGGCGACTCGCTCCATGAGTTCGACTTTTTCATTCAAATCTAAAAGAGGGGCCACTTGGTCGAGGGTTTTGCCTTCGATGTATTGCATGACCACATAGACCAGGCCATGCCATTCCTTAACCTCGTAGACTCGGCAGATATTGGGATGGTCCACCTGAGCCTGATTACGAGCTTCCCGCACCAGATTCGAGATGGAGCCCGGGCTCTCATAGCGGAGAAATTTCAAGGCCACGGTGCGATCAAGCGTGGGATCGAAGGCCTTGAAAATGCGCCCCATACCCCCTTCTCCAACGAACTGAAGATCGGTGAATTGGTTCCAACGAGGGAGAGTCAGAGCAGAGAGCAAACGGCGTCCCACTTCGGCCCAGGGTTGGGTGTGGATATCCACATGCCCAGAAGCTGTTCGATGGGAAGCCTCAATCGTTTTCCCTGGCTCATCCATCGAAAGCACGGCGGTGGGCGATGGTCCTGGTTCTTCCGTGATGACACGGGTTTCTTTCCCCCGTGGACCGTCATCCAGAAGCCATTCTAACTCCGTCAGCTGAGCATGCAGCGCGGTTCGGCTCGCTTCGGTGAGAATGCCCTTCTGGAGGAGCTCGGATAGCAGCGCCTCGAGATCCGGAGTATCTCCCTCGCCTCGGATCGCCTCCCAAGCCGTGACCAGGCCCTCGAAAGGGATCTCCCCCAACAAGAGCCCCATCCCGATGATCCGGGCTTGGTGTTCAGAACTCACATTCCCCCCTGGGCCAATGGCCCTCGCCATAACCATCGGCCACCCAGGGTTGTTACTTGTATTTTGATCTGCGCTTTCTTCCTACCGCTTAAGCATTCGCTTTACGGGTTTAGAGACGGAATTGAACCAGGAGCCCTGCCGCACCAGCTCCAATGGAAAAACGGGAAGGCGCTCCGCGCGCTTTTGGCCTGCTTGGGTCAGGACATAGCGATCCGGTATGCCCGATGGATCTGGTTCTAGGAGCTTGCGGTCCAGCAGTGTCTTGATCTGGCCCCGGTTTTCGATTCGCCGAGGATTTGGAAATTCCTTTAGGAGTAGTAACGAAGCACCCGAAGACGCCTGGTCTCGTCGCAACAGGAGGCGCCCGTTGGCCGCTCGTGCTGCGGCGAGCAGATAGCCCTCATCATCTCCCATGGGGCTGAGCAAACGATCTCGCAGCAGCCAGAGACCCGCCGCCAAGGTGAGTCCGCAGATTAAGCCCAGCGTGAAGGGAATAAACATCCTCGTGCCAATTCAGAAAGGGAAGCTTGCTCCGCACTTGCGGCATGCTGACGAGAAGCCTCAACTCATGGATCGGTCGTTTGCCTTCTCCACTTAACCAAAACCTTGCGAAATAC
>JAUYES010000560.1 GCA_030691225.1 Holophaga sp.
ATAGCCACACCCTCACACCCGGCTTAGTGTTCATACTCAGCTTTGCCCTCTTAATTTTGCTGGGAACACTCCTCCTCAAAACTCCCCAGGCCACAACCCACGGCATCTCATGGATCGACGCCCTGTTCTTATCCACCAGCGCCGTCTGCGTAACGGGGCTTTCACCAGTGGACATCAGCACCGTGCTGACGAGCCATGGCCAATGGGTGTTACTGGGCCTCATTCAGATTGGAGGCCTAGGCGTGATGACGATCACCTATTTTTTCGCCTATTTTATGGCTGGTGGAATGACCCTTCGCAGTCGCATCGGCCTTCAGGATCTACTCAGCGAAGACAACCTGAGCCATATCGGAATGGTATTGGCCCTGATCATTGGCTTCACCGCTGCCGTCGAGGGTCTAGGTGCCATTCTGATTCACGCCTCTATCGCAGATGGAACCTTGCCTGAAAAAGGCCGAATCTTTTTCTCTTTGTTCCACAGTGTTTCCGCTTTTTGCAACGCAGGATTTTCAACCCTTGGCGCTGGCCTTGCGGACCCTAGGGTAAGCCTCCAAAAAGATTTTCTTGCGGTCATCATGGCGCTGATTGTCATGGGTGGGCTTGGCTTCCCCGTGGTCAAGGGCTTCTACACTTGGATTTCCGAGCATGTACGTTTTTCACTGCGCCTGACTCGAAAAATTCCCTCCAGGCTTTCAGCAAACAGTCGAATAGTGTTGTGGACCACTTCGGCGCTTCTGGTCATTGGCACCATTTGCGTATGGCTCACAGAATTCGCATTTGCCCATGGGGAAGTTGCCGGGGGCAGTGCGTGGTTTACGGCGCTCTTCCACTCTGTGACAGCGCGAACAGCAGGCTATAACATCACTGACACTGGGGCATTACTCCCAGCCACGGCAGCCATTCTGGTATTGCTCATGTTCGTCGGAGGAAGTCCTTCAAGCACCGCCGGAGGCATCAAGACTTCCACCCTTGCCGTTGCGATACTCTCTCTGCGTCGTGTGTTACTCGGCCGAAAAG
>JAUYES010000562.1 GCA_030691225.1 Holophaga sp.
TTTTTCGGCATCTTTCACCGCCTGCTCGCGAAGGTAGCGAAGCAGGCCCTGGAGCGAGGCATCGCTGACATCCACGAGATTTAGAATGTAGGTCCGATCCTTGTTCTCAAGGGCGCGGTAGGCAATTTCGAGGGCCAGCAGCAAAGAAATGCCGCTGCCCATCTTGCCTGCGGCACCGATGACCGTCACGTTCTGGAGCCGGGTGTTCAGGTCCATGTGGGTCTCCTTTGTGAATGATTTTTTAAGCACCCGTGAAAACGGCGGGACGTTTAAGGATGAAGGCGGCCATACCTTCCTTTTGGTCATTAGTGGCGAAGGTCTGGGCAAAGAGTTCGGCTTCGTATTCCTGGCCCTGGGCCAAGGTGGCTTCGACGCCGATGTTTACAGCGTGCTTGCTGTAGGACACGGCCACAGGGCCCTTGGTGGCGATGGTTTGGGCAATTTCCAGACAGCGGGGAAGAAGCTGTTCGGGGGCTACGACTTCGTCGAAGAGACCGATCTGCAGGGCGCGTTCAGCCGTAATGATTTCGCCCGTGAAGAGAAGATACTTGGCTTGGGACCGTCCCACCAGCCGGGCCAGACGCTGGGTGCCACCAAAGCCGGGAGTCACGCCCAGATTGACTTCTGGTTGTCCGGCTTTGGCCTTTTCGCTGGCGATGCGGAAATCACAGGCCATGGCTAGTTCGCAACCGCCGCCCAACGCAAAACCGTTTACAGCGGCGATGACGGGGTGGGAAAAGGATTCGATGAGCCGCATGACCGATTGGCCTCGACGAGCAAAGGCGCGGGCCTGGATGGGGCCAAAATCTGCCATTTCCTTAATGTCGGCGCCCGCCACGAAGGCTTTGCCGGCACCGGTGAGAATCACCGCGCGAAGGCCGGGATCCCGAGCCAAATCGAGAAATACGGATTCAAGTTCCGCGAAGACCCTTAGATTGAGGGCGTTGAGCGCATCCGGCCGATCCAGGGTGACGATGGCGATGGCGCCCTGTCGTTCGAGTTTTACGATCGCGTTGTCCATGAAAACTCTCCTATGCCGGAAGGGGATCGACCACACAAAGGGGATCGCCCATGGAAACGGTAACCCCTTCGCGGGCGGAGACGGAGCCAATGATTCCATCGATGGGCGATTTGATCTCGTTCTGCATCTTCATGGCCTCGAGGATGAGCAAGACTTGACCCATGGTCACGGAATCGCCGGGCTGCACCAAAATGGAGCGCACGTTGCCAGCCATGGGCGATTTGAGATCCTGACGACCCGAAGCGCCGGCGGCCAGCTTCATGGCAAGTTTCTTTTTTCGCTCCTCCACCACTTCGATTTCATAGTGGTCGCCTTTGATCATGACGCCAAAGGTATCGGAGCCGGGTGCTGCATCAACATCGACTTCGTAGGATTTGCCCTCGATGATGAGCGACAGAATGTTCTTCTGGGGTTCCAGAAAATCAACGGTGTATGCCTTGTCTCCCAGGGCCACGGTAAAGATGCCCGGTGTGTGCTCCTGAACTTGAATCCGCGTGGCTTGGTTTCGGTAGGTGGCGATATAGGTCATGGTCATCTCCTAACGCACACGGCCGCTGGATTTCCAGGCGGAATGTTCTTGGCCATCGGGATGGCCCCCCAGCATGTGTTGCGCTAGTTCCTTGTCCCGTCGGTAGGCTTGAATGGCAGCTGCCAACAGGGCCACATCCTCGTGAGGCATGGGGCGCGCGGCATCGGCGGGCCGGAAATGGTTATCGATGTAGTGCGTATCGAAATCGCCCGCCGCGAAGGCCTCGCTGCCGATGACGCGAGCATGGAAGGGAATCGTGGTCTTGATGCCCTTCACCGAATACTCGCCAAGGGCACGCAGCATGCGCGTGATGGCCCGTTCTCTGGTGCTACCCCAGACGGCGAGTTTGGAAAGCATCGGATC
>JAUYES010000722.1 GCA_030691225.1 Holophaga sp.
CCGGACTGGCGGATAAATTCAACCGCATCTGGGTCTACACCGGACCCGTTTTCGACGCCAACCCGGCCCGCTTCAGCACCAAGAACATCGCCATCCCCACCGCCTTCTTCAAGATCATCGTGCGCGAATCGGCCCCGGGTAGCCCCCAGGTGCTCGCCATCCTGGCCCCCCACGACTACACCCCGGCCAATACGGATCTGTGGAAATACGTGACCTCGGTGAGCCGCATCGAAGAACTGACCGGTCTGAGTCTCTTCCCGACCCCCGCCAGCCCACTCCCTGCACAGTTCTTCAACACCGTCGAAGTGCGCGGCTGGGGAACTCCCTTTGAAGGAAGCACCCGCCCGAATGTGCATGTGGTCAAGCCCAGCTGGGACTGCACCCTAGCCAAGGGAACCCTCCAGACCTTCCAAGGTGCCGCCACCAGTGCCAACAGCACGGTCGTGAGCAGCAGTTGGACCTTCGGGGATGGCAGCTATGCCAGCGGAATGACCACCTCCCACACCTACACCACCTCGGGAACCTACACCCTCACCTTCACCGTTCAAGATGCACTGGGCGTGAGCAATAGCCTTACGCGAGTCATCACCGTGAATTAAGCACCCAAAACCCGATTGCCTGTATTGGTTTCGAGGTCGATTAGCCCTGCTCGGAGTGAATCACCACCAACCTTGAACCCGCTGGTACTCTGAATTCTATGGGTCTAGAACTGCTCGCTCCCGCGCGAAACGCGGAACAAGGCATCCTCGCGCTGCGGTGCGGGGCGGATGCGGTGTATATGGGCGGGGCGCGCTTTGGTGCCCGGCAGGCGGCGGGGAACGGGCTGGAGGACTTTGAACAACTCACCCAGGAAGCCCGCCTTTGGGATGCGAAGGTATACGCCACTCTCAACACCCTGCTCTTTGATGCTGAGTTAGAAGATGCCCGGCGGCAGGCCTGGGATCTGTACGAGGCCGGAGTCGATGCGCTCATCATCCAGGACATGGCCTACCTGGAGTTGGATCTTCCGCCCCTGCCCCTGCACGCCAGCACCCAGGCCGCTTGCGATAGCCCTGCCAAGGTGGCCTTCCTGGCCAGCGCGGGTTTTAGTCGGGCCATCCTGGCTCGGGAACTGAGTCTCGGCGAGATCCAGGCCATCCATCGGGCCGCCGATGTGGAATTGGAAGCCTTCGTCTACGGCGCGCTCTGCGTGGGTGAAAGCGGGCACTGCTACCTGAGCGGCGCCATTTGCGATCGCAGCGGCAATCGCGGCGAATGCGCCCAGCCCTGCCGCGCTCCCTGGAATTTGATGGATGCCTCGGGCCGGGTGCTCGTGCGGGACAAACACCTGCTAAGCATCCGCGACATGGACCTTTCCGGCCATCTGGAGGCCCTTGCCGACGCCGGAATCATGAGCTTCAAGATCGAAGGGCGGCTCAAGGATGCGGACTACGTGAAGAACGTGGTCAGCCACCTACGGCGCAGACTGGACCAACTTTTGGAAGGAAGACCGGAACTTGGCAGAGCATCGCTGGGCACGGTTAGCCACGCCTTCACACCCGATCCCAGCCGCACGTTCCAGCGCGGGCTTTCCACCTACCGCATAGAAGGAGAACGCCAGCCCATGGGCACTCCCGACGCGGCGGGGCATCTCGGGGAATACATGGGTCAGGTGCGCTCCATCCAGGGCGATCGCGTGGTGCTGGACAAAATCGTGGATCTGCATCCGGGCGATGGCCTCGCCTTTGTGGATGGATCGGAGGTCACGGGCACGGTGGTCAACGCCGTGGAAGGCCGCCAGGTCTTCGTGCAGGAGCCTTCCCGCATTCGCCCAGGCACGCGATTGCACCGAAACATGGACCTGCATTGGCTCAAGGCCTTGCGGAGCGCCAAAGTGGAGCGCCGTATTCCGATAAAGGCTGACCTGGATTTTCCGGAAGGCGCCGTGCGGTTGCGGTTGAAAGATTCAACGGGGCTTGTGGCGGAAGCCCAAGCCGTTGGCGAATTCGCCCCACCCCGCGACGCAAGCGCTACGGAGCAGGCCATTCAGGACGCCCTGAGCCGCCTGGGGAACACGCCCTTCTCGCTGGAAGTGCTTCACGTTGCCGAGCCACGCTTTGTGCCCATCAGCACCCTGAATGCCCTGCGCCGTGAAGCCGCAGCAACCCTGGAAGCCCTGCGCCGAACCCCTCGGCCCCGTGAGAAGCGCCGTCCGGCTGCCCCGCAGCTACGGTTGTTACCCACGCTGGACCTGGATTTCACCTGGAACATTTCCAACCGTGCGGCGCGTTCTTTTTACGAGCGAGCAGGCGGAAAGATCCTGGAACCGGCAGCAGAACTGCAAACCAATCTTCAGAATCGAGTGGTGATGACCACCCGGCACTGCCTTCGCTACGAGCTGGGCTGGTGCCACATCCACGCCAACCCCGAACCTTGGCAACGGCTAGAAGAGCAGCAAGGCCCCTTGTTCATCGAAAACGGCGCCACCCGCCTGGAATGCCGCTTCGACTGTGCGCAGTGCCGAATGGAGCTGGTCCTCTGCGAGAACCGGAAGCGCTGACTTGCATTCCCAAAACAACTTAAGTTTTTTGGTTTTTTATCCGTGTCCATCCGTGTTCATCCGTGGACCTTTTTTTGGCCAAACCCAGGATTCCAACAAAGAAAAAGCAGTCCACGGATGAACACGGATGGACACGGATAAAGAGAAAAGAAATCAGATTCCTGTTTCTTGTTCTTGGTCCGTATGGACATTGCGATCGCGGCCTAGCAGCATGTCCAAGCACACAATAGGAGTTGGGTTGATGACAGCGAAGTCGAGCGAGGCCACCAAACCGAACATCTGGGATGTGGTGGTGATCGGCGCGGGGCCAGCGGGGCTGCTGGCCGCGGGTCGGGCCGCGATGCTGGGTGCCCGCGTGCTCTTGCTGGAAAAAATGGAAAAACCTGCCCGCAAGTTGCGCATCACAGGCAAGGGCCGAGCGAATATCACCAACATGAAACCCCTGGAGGAGCACCTCAAGGAGATTCACCCGGAGCCAAGGTTCCTACGTCAGGCCTTCCAGGCCTTCTTCAACCACGATCTGATCGCGTTGCTTTTGGAGCATGGCGTCGAAACAAAAACGGAGCGCGGTGAGCGCGTGTTTCCCGCCAGCGATCGAGCCTGGGATGTGGCGGAAGCCTTGGTCGCCTGG
>JAUYES010000735.1 GCA_030691225.1 Holophaga sp.
ATAGACCCGAAGGTTGGGGAATTCAAAAAACAGACGAACGTTTTTGTTGTAGTCATCCTTCTTGAGACCAACGATACGCAACGTGCGGAGGAAATCCTCTCGATCGATAATCACGCGCTTGGGAAGGTCTGCTGGTAGCACTTTTTCGTAGGCGGGGTAGTTGCCGGTAACCCGCCTGGTGCTGAATTTCAGCCCCGGTTGATCCATAAAGAGACTGCGCTCATCCCACGACAAACTCACTTGCCCATCGTCGCTAAGCGAACCTGGGAGTAGGTCCAGGGCTCGCTTAGGCACGATCAAGCGAGCATCCGCCTCAAGACCTGTTTCGATGGGTAATTCGACTACCGCAAGACGGAAACCATCGGTAGAAACTACCCGGATAAATTTGGGAGAGAGGTGGAGTAGCACACCAGAAAGTGCCGGTTTGGTGGCATCTTTGCTGACTGCAATGGATCCGAGTTGAATGGCCTTCCGGAACGCTTGGGCAGAGACGTTTACGATGGGAAGATTAACGTCGGGTTTGGGCAGCTCTGGGAATCCTTCACCAGGCTGAACGTTGTGCTCGGAATTGAATCCTTTGGCCCTCAGCCATAACCGGTTGCCTGCATCTGGCCACTCAAGTGTCAGGAGACCCTCTGGGTAGATCCGCACGGTCTCTACGAATTTTTTGCCTGGAATAGCGGAAATGCGGTGGCCCTTTGCCTCTACTGGGAGGGTGGCTTCAAATGCCAACTCCATGTCGGTTGCGCGCAGGGTCATTTCCTGGTCATTCACTTCCAACAAAACATGTTGGAGGATTGGCAGCGTAACTCGCCTCTCCAAAGCATGCTTTAGGATCCCGAGGGTCCTATCAAGACGTTCTTTAGAGACTTGTACTTGAAAGTTCATGAATCACCCTGATCGTATTGAAGACGCCTTAGGGCGGCGGAAAAGAGGAGCAAACCCTCATTCTACCTGGAAAAACACCACCCGACCACCTGTGGATGAGGCTGCGAAGATTGTGGATTGTTGGACGACACAGAAAGGGCTAGAGAGATCCCACATATCGTCCACACAGAGAAAATTGTGGAAATGCGGTACATAAATAGTAAAGCAAATGTTTTCAAGAAATACTATTCAAGAGTGAGTTGACCTGTTTGTGGAAATCTTGGTCTTTCTGCATCCGTTTTTTTATGGACTCGATGGCATTCATAACGGTGCTGTGGTGCATATCGTTAAAAGTGCGACCGATGTCATTGAAAGAGACATCCGTTAACTCCCGAGCCAAGTACATGGCCACTTGTCGAGGAAGCAAGATCGACTGCTGTCTCGACTTTTTCTTCATGAGATCCATGTAGGCGACGTTGAATGTCTCAGCCGTCATGCGGCATATGCGTTCAAGGGAAATCCCAGAACTAGCCTCCTGGCCACTCTGTCCCTGAAACGCCAATTGGGCGACCTCCAAGCTTGGCGATACTCCCAGGAAACTACTTTGAAAAACAATTCTTGTTAATAGACCTTCCAAGTCTCTGACGCTTCCCTTAGCTTTGTGAGCAATAAAACTAAGAACATCATCAGGTACGGTTGGTAAATCTTTAAAAACATCATCTTCTAATTTTTTCTTTAGAATAGCCACCCTAGTTTCAAAATCCGGTGGCTGAATATCTGCAGTGAGCCCCCATTTACACCTTGTTCGCAGGCGATCATGAAGACCTTCGAGTTTTTCTGGAGGTTTGTCAGATGTGATTATGATAGTTTTCCCATACTGCAGCAAATATTCAAGTATATAAAAAATTTCTTCTTGAGTTCTTTCCATTCTTCCTAACGTCTGGACATCATCTAATAATAGTAAATCGTTTTGTTGATACTTTTTTCTCAATGCTTCTGTATTTTTAATTTTAATGGCGACAGTAAATTCGTTGAAAAAATTATCGACCTTTAGGTAAGAAACTTTTAATTTAGGGTTTTTTGAAAGTAATCCTTTTCCAATTCCGATCATCAAATGTGTTTTACCAAGTCCTGATCCGCCATATATAAAAAGTGGGTTCATGTTTAGGGTCGAGCTATGTTTCCCGTAGTTTTCTACCACAGCATTGGCAGCAGCAAAGGCTAGTTGGCTGCCTGGTCCAACAACAAATCGGTCCAGGGTGTACCGATGAAAGCCTTGGGGAAAGGGTGAGTCCAGGTTCGCAGGCTCGGAAACCGAGGAAGCCTTACCCTTCCCAGAGGGTTTCGGGATAGTTGCCTCGGGGCTATCGCCACTGATCGTGAAAGCGAGTCGAAGGTGGGGCAATCCACACTGAAATAAGGCGTCGTGAAATTCCTCAGCCAGCTGTTGCTCAATCCAAACCCTTGCGGAAGCGCTGGGGGTCTGAATCCACAGAGTAGAACCATCAAAATTAGTGGCCTGACAAGGTGCAATCCAATCCTGGAAAGTTCGCTCAGGCAGCTTTGCAGCCAGCCCCTTACGGAGAGAATCCCAGATCATTTGTGGATCGTTCGCAGACATAAAAGAACACCGCACCAGAGGGAGTAATCCGCACAAAACGCAAGCACCCACTCTTTCCCGAAAGCAGAGCTGGCCCGGTTTTGGTTGCGGGAGGATGGTACTCTAGCACCGAGCCCTTCTGACCGGATAGCTCTTTAGGCTTGAGAATCTGAGAGACCACTGGTAGGCTCGAAGGTTCGCCCCTCCTGCAAGGATTGGGCTTTTCGAGGTGGATGATGAAGCGCACTTTCCAGCCAAACAACCGGCGCCGTGCCAAGACCCACGGATTTCTTACGCGTATGAAGACCAAGAATGGCCGCTTGGTGCTGAAGCGTCGCCGCGCTAAGGGCCGCCACGTATTAGCCCTTTAGTCGCTGTGCGCGTCGCAGGGCGCTACCGCGTGGTCAAACGTAGAGACCACGCTGTTCCCGAGACGCCTCCCCGGCCCCTGACACCACGAGAATCCTTGTTGGATGTTCGGATCTGGACGGGTAAAGATGAATCGCTGCCCCTGCTTCTGGTTAACGCCTCCCGGAAGCAGGGGCGTGCTGTTGTACGAAACCGTTTTCGCCGCCGAGTACGCATGGCTTTTTTAAACCTTCTCCGTTCAGACCCAGATTTGGCCCCGTTTAGCGGGATTGTTTGGGTCAGGCCTTCGCGGGCATCACGGATAGGCTGCAACATCCCCTATGCTGATATCGCGGACCAGCTGTTGCTGGCCCTTCGCCGTTGGAAGGCCCGATGAAAAACAAAAATCTTATTCTCTTTATCGTCCTAAGTATGGGACTGCTTTGGGTTTATTATGCATTTACCCCAAAGCCAACTCCGCCCGTACCGATGGTTGTTCAACAGGCTGCAACTGAAGCCCAACCAACTACCCCTGTCGAACCTAGTAGTGCTGCTGTTGTGCCAATACTCGACCCCAGTGCAACCTTCGTATTTGAGACTTCCGACCTGAAGTTAACGTGGCGTAAGCAAGATGGAAGTCTTGTTCAAGCGCTGTGGAAAAAGGACGGTACCAAATTCTTCCCTGAAGAAACACGCGACCCCAAGACCGGGCTTGTGATTTCGCCCACCTTTATTGGCATTGGCGGTGTTCGAAACGCGGCTTTTGAGGGCGATCCCAAGGTTGATCTCGATGCAAACCGGGTGGAATTTCAGAATGCTTCCGGAGAGATTCTTTCCTATAAGGTTCCCAAGCAGGGCCATATCCTGGATGTCACTTGGCGCAGCGGCCGTGGGAACGCGTTGTCATTGGTTCGCAGCCTGAATCAAATCCCCAAGGCGGCAGATGGTACCGAATCCAATCCACTGCTTGGGATGGGGCGAATATTTGCTGTCGGTGAGAAAGACATCGAGGCCGTTGCCTGGATGGATACACTTCAGGACCCCTGGTATAGCTTTCTTGGTGGCAAACGGAAAATCCTCCCGCTTGCCACAGAGCGAGTAGGTGTTGATGCAGGCATCGAAGTTGGCAAAGCACAGACGACTCATTTTTTCGCGGCTATCTGGGAAACAAAGCAAGTTGCCCAACGCGACCTTGATAAAAACCCGGGCTATCACGCGGTTCCCGATGCAAGCGGGGTGCTAACTGCGCGCCTCTACCTGGGTCCAAAACATAAACCTGAGTTGGAAGCATTTGCCAAGTCCTGCACTCAGGTGATGGACTTCGGATGGTTTGGTCTCGTCGCCAAGGGGATGTTCTGGATTCTGCTTAGCATCCAAACCATCGTCCATAACTGGGGCTGGTCGATTGTGGTGTTCTCGGTGCTCTTGCGCTTGGCTCTCTGGCCTTTGAACAACAAAACCACCATTCAGCTCATGCGAATGAAGGACTTGGAACCTCACCAGAAGGCTCTTCAAGCCAAATATGAAAAATTCGGCAACGATATGCAGAAAAAAGCCGAGATGCAAAAAGAGTTAATGGCCTTCTACAAGAAAAATGGCCATAACCCCATGGGTGGTTGCCTTCCGATGCTGCTGCAAATGCCAGTCTTCTTCGCGCTTTGGTCCATGTTAAGTGCTGTTTTTGAGCTACGCCAAGCCCACTGGATTTTTTGGATCACGGATCTGTCAGGCCCGGATAAATTCTATGTGTTACCCATTCTCCTGGGCGCTTCCATGGTCGCTCAACAGATGATGACTCCCGCCACAGGCGACCCGGCCCAAAGAAAAATGATGTTGTTCCTGATGCCGGCCATGATGGTTTTCTTCTTTGCGAATTCGCCAGCTGGCCTCTGCCTCTATTACCTAATTTTTAACCTCATTGGCATGGCGCAGACTTGGTGGGTGATGCGAAACTACAAGGCCCAACCGGTTGTCATTTAGTTTTTTTGGAGAAGCCATGCGGAAGGCTGTTTCCCTTGATGCCCTGCCTGAATTAGCCTCCACATGGTGTGGGCATTTAGGGATGCCTGCCACTGCACGTTTTCAGGCTTCTGGCGATGAAGAGCTTTTTCCTAACCGCCTCGTCCTAGAGGGCTCAGGCGCCCAGGGTTTGTTGGCAAACAAAGGCCAGGCCCTGGATGCCCTTCAGTTCCTGCTTCACGAGGTGCAAGGAGAGCGCGAGGACTCTAAGCTCTGCTACCTGGATGTCCAGGGTTTCAGGTTGTTTCGCATGA
>JAUYES010000759.1 GCA_030691225.1 Holophaga sp.
TCATGATGTATTCCGATGTAGTGCTCGATGTCCACAAGGATCACTTCGAAGAGCTCATCGAAGAACTGAAGCACAAGACCGGCAAACAGCTCGACACCGAAGTCACCGCCGAAGAATGGAAAACCCTTTGCGGCCAGTTCAAGGCCATCGTCAAGGCCAAGCTGGGCAAGGACTTCCCCCAGGATCCCTGGGAGCAGCTCCTGGGTGGCGCTTCCGCCGTGTTCAATAGCTGGGACACCGAGCGCGCCATCATCTACCGCCGCATGAACCGCATCCCCGACGAATGGGGCACGGCCGTCAACATCCAGGTCATGGTCTTCGGCAACATGGGCGATGACTGCGGCACCGGCGTGGCCTTCACCCGCGATCCCGGCACTGGCGAAGCCTACTTCTACGGCGAATACCTGATCGACGCCCAGGGCGAAGACGTTGTCGCCGGCACCCGCACGCCTCAGCCCATCACCAAGTATCAGGCGGCCGATAGTGGCCTGCTGAGCCTGGAAGAAGCCATGCCCAGCGTCTACAAGGAGCTTTTCGAAACCTGCCAGAAGCTCGAGAAGCACTTCAAGAACATGCAGGATCTGGAATTCACGATCCAGCAGGGCAAGCTCTACATGCTCCAGACCCGCAACGGCAAGCGCACGGCCATGGCCGGTATTCGCATCGCCATCGATATGGTCAAGGAAGGCATGATCGACGAGAAGGAAGGCCTCAAGCGGATCAACGCCGATGACCTCACCCAGCTCCTGGCCCCCATCTTCGACCACAAGGAAAAGGACGCTCTGAAGAAGGCCGGCAAGCTCATGGCCAAGGGTCTCCCCGCCGGCCCCGGCGCCGCCACCGGTGTCATCGCCCTCTCCGCCGAAGAAGCTGAACAGCTCGCCGCCAAGGGCCCCGTGGTCCTGGTGCGCATCGAAACTTCCCCCGAGGATCTGGCCGGCATGGTCGCCGCCAATGGCATCCTCACGGCCCGTGGCGGCATGACCTCCCACGCCGCCGTGGTGGCTCGCGGCATGGGCAAGCCCTGCGTCTGCGGCGCCTCCAGCCTGAACATCGACGTGACCAAGCGCACCGTTTCCGTGGGCGATGTGGTCCTGAAAGCCGGTGTGGACTTCATCTCCATCGATGGCAGCGCCGGTGAAATCTATGCCGGTCAGCTCGCCGCCTTCCCCTCCGAAGTCAACCAGGTGCTCGTCGACAAGTGCCTCAAGGCCGAGGACAGCGAGACCTACCAGCGCTTCGCCACCATCCTGGGCTGGGCTAACAAATACCGCACCATGAAGGTCCGCACCAACGCCGACACGCCCCATGATTCCGATGTGGCCCGCGCCTTCGGCGCCGAAGGTATCGGCCTCTGCCGTACCGAGCACATGTTCTTCGAAGGCGAGCGCATCATCGCCGTGCGCGAAATGATCCTGAGCAAGGACGTGGAAGGTCGCAAGGCCGCCCTGGCCAAGCTCCTGCCCATGCAGCGCAAGGATTTCGAAGGCATCTTTACGGCCATGAACGGCCTGCCCGTCAACATCCGCCTGATCGATCCTCCTCTCCACGAGTTCGTGCCCCACGATGAGCGCGGCCAGAAGGAAATGGCCGAAGTCATCGGTGTGAGCCTCGAAGAAGTGAAACAGCGCGTTGAGAAGCTCCACGAGTTCAACCCCATGATGGGCCACCGCGGCTGCCGCCTCGGCATCACTTATCCCGAGATCATCCGCATGCAGATGCGCGCCATCGCCGAAGCCGCCATCAACGTCGGCAAGCTGGGCATCAAGGCTCTTCCTGAAGTGATGGTGCCCCTGATCGGTCACGTGAAGGAACTCTCCTTCACCAAGGCCGAGATGCTGGCCGAAATCGCCGCCATCAACAAGGAACAGGGTTCAAACTTCAGCTGCCCCATCGGCACCATGATCGAAATCCCCCGCGCCGCCATCACCGCCGATCAGGTAGCCACCGAAGCCGATTACTTCAGCTTCGGCACCAACGATCTCACCCAGATGGGCTTCGGCTTCAGCCGCGATGACTCCGGCAGCTTCTTG
>JAUYES010000777.1 GCA_030691225.1 Holophaga sp.
ATGCCATTGCCATGCAAGGCTTCCGCAAACGCTTTCTTCGAGAATCCCTTCTTGCGCGACAAGGGCAATTCGCGCACGTCGATGATGGTCCTCACGCCGGATTCTTTCAGCCGGGCTATGAAAGCTTCGATCGTGAGCCCCTCATAGCCAAAGGTGCAAAGCGTTGTCGTCTTGGTCATGGCGGAATAGTAACGAGAGACTCGATCACGATCAATGATTGGGCAAAAAATATGCTCTGATTTACCCATGCTGCGGCAGGGGTAGAGGTTGGCGCCGTGTCGGACTTTGTCTGCCGAGGATTCCGCTTCGCGGGCCGGCAAGCGCCGACTTTTGTATCAGGGCATTGTCTGCTGTTTGCACAAGCCGAGCGCAACCAAAACCACTCGACGCGAAGCCATTGGATAATAACCATCATGGCAAGCAATTGTTTAAGAATGCTTTTCTTTAATTTCTAATTTCATTATCCGCAGGGTCGGATAATGAACCAGCCGGACGCTTTCCTTATGCGCAGGCTACCAATTTGCTCTCGAAGCGGGCAAAACTGGCAGATCGCCGCAATCGTTTCAGATCCAACGCCGCCGCTTTCAAGACTCGAAGCGCATGGATCCTGTCTTCGTAGCGCCAGTTACGGGCATCCCGGAAATGGTTGATCATTGCAGCCTTGGGCTGTTGAACTGCGTCAGGTGTCTTGACGCGTTTTACCGGGAAGGCGTGGGCAGGTGTCGAAAGATAAGCCGCAATCGCATGGTCACAGGCCAGTAGCCAGCTTTCGAGTTCTTGCTCGACGCAGACCAAATACACCGGAGCCTTGGCCGAGAGTCCAGCGTCTCTCAAGCTCAAAAGTAAAGCTTGCCGCTCGTCGTGCCGGCACGGCTTGTTCTTCATGTCCGGCCACGCCGGCCGCAAGTCCCACACAACCAGCACACAAGCGCAGCCATCCTTGAGCATTCGCGCTGCCACTTTGCCGGCGTCGCGCAGAAGGTTCTCCTTGTTGTCCAGGGTAGCACTGGTGATCCCGGCGCCTGGCTTGAGTTGTTCCACCAAGTATTCGCACACTTGCTTGTCGGCACCTTGCGGCCCGCACTCGAATATCAAGCCGATAGTCACTTCGCTGCGGCCT
>JAUYES010000781.1 GCA_030691225.1 Holophaga sp.
AAGTCCTACTCGGATACCCAGGCACTCAAGAAGACAACCGCCGACCTAGCCATGGCGCAGCGGGAAAATGCCGAAATTGCCGCTCGCCTCACGGATATTAATCGACAAGAGCAGAAAGTCTTGGCCGAAAAAACATTGGCAGAGTCTCAGTTGAAGGGTGCCAAAACCGCCGAAGAAAAGAAGAAGGCTCAGGAGCGTATCGCCGAAGCCGACAAACAGCAGGCCGATCTTCTTAAGCAAAAGCAGGATACCCAACAACAGCAGCAGCAAACGGCCCAGCGCATTCAGGCCATCGCCCAACTGCCGACAAACAAACCCGCTGCTACCCCTGCTGCGTCCCCCGCCACCAACCAACCGAGTCTCCCCATTGCTCAGGTCAACCCCAGCCAGTTGCCCAGTCAGCTTCCCAGTCAGCTACCCAAGAATCTGCCTACGGCACCTGCGCCCACCACCGCCCCAGCCAACAACCCGACCACCACTCCCTCGACCACACCACCTCCGGCTCCAATCGCCACCCCGACCCCTGCCCCCGTAGCGGAAGGGCCCGAATTGCCGCCAACCATTCTGAAGCGAGCAATCCCTGTTGCACCGCGCTTGGCAAACAAAAACTTCCTGCCCAATAACCTTCGCGGAATCGATATTCAGGTCACCGTTAAGGTTTTCGTGGATTCGCAGGGGCGCGCAGTCAAGGTGACCATCGAGAAAGGCATCGAAGGCTTTGGCTATAACGATGCTGCCAAACAGGCGGCCTATGACAGCACCTATTCCCCAGCCACCAAGGGCGGCAAGCCCGTCAATGGCTCAATCTTTGTCGGCTACAACTTCGGCAAAGCTAGGTAGCATTTCGCATTCTGGAAGGTCCGGGTTAGTCCCGGGCCTTCTGCTGTACGGCAGCGTCTCGGGCCATGTCGTCTACTCGCTCATTTTCAGCATGCCCTGCGTGGCCGCGAACCCAAGTCGCCTTCACTCGGTGTCGGTGGACTTGCGCTTCAAGGGCCTGCCAAAGATCCACATTGATCACAGGCTGGCGGTCCGCTTTGCGCCAGCCGGCTCGCTTCCAGCCCGCCATCCAGGATGTGATGCCCTTGACCACGTACTGACTATCGGAGAAGAGCTGCACTTCGCAGGGCTTAGCCAAGGCCTCCAGGCCCCGAATCGCCGCCAAGAGTTCCATGCGGTTATTGGTGGTCTCGGGATCTGGGCCCGAGGCCTCCTTTTCCTTGACGCCCTCACTCGATCGGAACCGCAGTAAGTACGCCCACCCTCCGGGCCCGGGATTCCCCAGGCAGGCGCCATCACAATAGAGTTCAACCTTAGGGTGCTGGGACATAGTGGCTCCAGCTCTACCTTGGCAGAAAGTAGGAGGTGCTGCAGGTTTCAGCCTTTGACCGCCAAGAGGCATTCCCGCAGCAGCGTTAACCCAAGATCCAGGTCTTCGGTTTTCAGATTGAGCGCAGGACGGAAGCGAAGGCCATTGTGCCCCGAGGCCAGGATGATCATGCCCCGCTCCTGAGCCTTGGCGATGGTGGCTGCGCGCAGGGCTGGTGTAGCTAAATCCATGGCACAAAAAAGGCCACGGCCCCGTGGATTGGAGGTCAAATCGGGCAACTCGCGATGAATCTCCTGAAGGCCTTTCAGTAAGCGCTGACCTTGCCGGGTGCTGTGTTCCAGAAGGTCCTCTTCCACCATCACCTCGAGGATTCGCGTGCCCCGCACCATATCCACCAAGTTGCCGCCCCAGGTGCTATTGATGCGACTGGGAATCTTGAACACACCGTCCACTTCGTCCAGGCGCTTTCCCGCAGCAATGCCGCAACACTGCGTCTTCTTGCCGAAGGCGATGATATCGGGCTCGACCCCAAAATGCTGATAGCCCCACCACGTGCCTGTGGCGCCGAAGCCCGTTTGGACTTCGTCGAAAATCAGCAAAAATTCCCATTCATCGGCCAAAGCCCGTAGGCTTTGCAGAAACTCCGCCCGGAAGTGGTTATCGCCACCCTCGGCCTGGATGGGTTCGATGATCAGGCAGGCAATATCGTCGGGATCCAGGGCGATTGCGGCCCGAATCTGTGCCAGAGCTTCGGCTTCGGCAGTCTGAACCTGGATCAAATTTTCGCCTTCCAGGGGAAAATGGATTTTGGGGTTGAGAATCCTGGGCCACTCAAATTTGGGAAAATATTCGTGCTTTCGGGGATCGGCCGTATTGGTGAGGCTCAGGGTGTAGCCAGAACGGCCATGGAAGGCCTCCTTGAAATGAATGACCTTGTGACCCTTCTCGCCCTTGCCCTTGGCTAGGTTTTTTCGAACCTTCCAATCAAAGGCCGCCTTCAGGGCATTTTCCACCGCCAGGGCGCCCCCATCGATCCAGAACAGATGAGGCAGGCTTTCTGGAAGTGCGTGCGTAGCAAAGGCCTTAACCCATTCCGCAAAGGCCGTGGTGTAGATATCGCTATTGGCGGGCTTGTTGACCGCAATCTCACCCAGGCGTTGCACAAACTCCGGCTGCCTCAATCGAGGATGGTTATGGCCTAAGGGACTGGTGGCAAAAAAGGTGTAAAAGTCGAGGTAGCGCCGCCCGTCCCGGGCATCTACGATCCAAGATCCCTGAGACTTATCCAGATCCATCACGAGATGAAAACCGTCCACTAGCATGTGCCGGCCAAGGATATCGAACACCTCGGAGGGATCCACGCGACCTGCTATCGCCTGTGTCATAGGGGCCTCGGGGAAAGGGAAGTTGTGGCAGTCTACCTGGGATGACCCGAGGTATCGAGCCCATGATCCATCCCGTTGCTGTCCTTGAGATGCCGCTGAACGCTGCCGCACTCCGAGCGGAGGCCACCGATCCCGCCGCAGGGGCTGTGGTGGTCTTTGAGGGCTGCGCGCGTGATCACCACGACGGCAAGGCGGTGGAAGCCCTCGCCTATGAAGCTTTTTTGCCCATGGCCGAAAAAGAATTGGCAAATCTTCGCGGGGAAGCCATGGCCCGCTTTGCCCTCCTGCGTTGCCTGATCCATCACCGCATCGGCCTGGTGCCCCTTACCGAGGCTGCCGTCGTGGTGGTGACCGCCTCGGCGCATCGCAAAGAAGCCTTCGAGGCTGCCATCTGGATCATGGATCGAATAAAGGAGCGGGTGCCAATCTGGAAGAGGGAACGCTACCCCGATGGCGAGGCCTGGGTTGAGGGTGCCAATCGGCAATAAGTCGTTGAAAGTCATCAAACAAAACGAAGCGCCGGCCCAATTGTGTTTCCTGGTCCCTGAACTTGGCACGGCTCTGGCGATACCAGGCGAGAGGTGCCTATATGGATCCCGCCTATTACGTTGCGGCCGGAAGTCTGAAAGCCAGATCGTTTCACTTGGACACCCTGTCCAACAACCTTGCCAACACCAACACGGTGGGTTTCAAGAGCGAGCGTACCTTCTTTTCCATCTTTAATAAGGCCCAGGCCAGCAGCCGGAACCTGCCACTCACCAAATATGTGAACGACGGCACTGTGCTCGCCCAGCGCGGAATGGATTTCTCCCAAGGAGCCAACAAGGCCACCGGGCGCAATCTGGATTTGGCCATCGATGGCAACGCTTTCTTCATGATTCAAACGCCTCAAGGCGTCCAGGCAACCCGCGATGGACGCTTTCAGTTAGGAGCCAAGGGCCAACTCCAAGCCCTAGATGGCTCTCCCGTGCTGGGCAAAAATGGCAGCACTATCCAGATAGATCCCCAAAAGGCCGCATTTTCGGTGGCCCCCGATGGCACGATCAGCCAGGGAATCGAAGTCCTGGGTCAGTTGGATCTGCGTGCCTACAAGAATCCCACCGCCTTGACGCGGATGGGCGCCAATCGGTACGATCCCACCGGCCTTCAGGATGCTCCCGCCACCGCCACGGTCTCTCAGGGCTACTTGGAGCAGAGCGGAGTCGATATGGCCTCCGCCATGGTGGACATGATCCGCCTGAACCGCCTATTTGAACTAAGCCTCAAGGTGGCATCCACGCTGTCCAACGATATGGATGCCCGCACCATCAATGACATCGCCTCAGGTCGTTAATCGCCTT
>JAUYES010000570.1 GCA_030691225.1 Holophaga sp.
CCTTGGCGGCGTCCAGGACCAGGGTCAGGATGCCCAGCCATTTACCACCGGCCCGCATGACGTTCGTGGCGCCGATGTTGCCCGAGCCTTGGGCTCGCACATCGCCTTTCCCAGCAAGCTTCACCAGGATGAGCCCAAAAGGGATGCTGCCAGCAAGGTAGGAAGCTAGGCACCAGAGCAGGAAGGTGTTCAGGGTCGGCGTATGCATGGTTGAACTTTAACGCACGCGCGCCTTGGCCGCACCTCTCAGGCCATGGCCCGCCGCAGGAAATCCAGGGCTTGGTTGGTGGTCCGCACTTGGACATCGATCCGCTGGCCGGGGAAATGGCTTTCCAGGCTTACGGTTCCGCCAGGGCCGGCAACGGCAATAAAGCTTGTGCCGAGGGGCGCGGAGCCATCCCGGTCTTCGGTGGGTCCCGCGTTACCGGTGATCGCAAGACCCCAATCCGCACCCAGGCGATGGCGAATACCTTCCGCGAGTGCCCGCGTAACCGTTTCCGACACGGTTCCATGGGCTCGCAGAAGATCATCCGGAAGGTCCACCAGTTGGGTTTTGGCCTTGGCCGAATACACCACCGCTCCTCCGAGGAACGCCGCACTGGAGCCAGGCACCGCCGTGAGCAGAGCCGCCACGCGCCCTCCCGTCATGCTCTCGGCCAGGGCCAGGGTTTCTCCCTTTTGTTGGAGGCGTTTGAGCACGGTGGATTCCAAGGTGCCAGAGCCGGTGCAGATGCGATCTGCGCCCAGTTCCAACTCGAAGGCCACGCGGGCAGCCTCCAAGGCGGCGGCATCCCTGCTGTGGGCCACCAGCTCCACCAGCCCCAGGCTGGCGAGGATGGCCCAATCCAAGTGGCCATGGGCTTGCCGCAGCGGTGTGGTTCGCTCATCCAGGGCGCTTTCGCCGATGGAGCCCACCAGCATGCGCAGCGTGTGGATGGGCTCGCTGGGCAGCAGGAGGGGCTCGACGTGATCCTCCCACATCCGCTTCATCTCCCGTGGCACGCCGGGCAGCAGCACGATCTGCTTGCCAGGAAAGCCCTCGGGGCTATCCCAGAAAATACCCGGAGCTGTGCCAACGGGGTTCATAAGCGCCTCGGCGCCCAAGGGAATGAGAGCCTGCTTGAAGTTGGTGGGAGGGCAGGGGC
>JAUYES010000789.1 GCA_030691225.1 Holophaga sp.
GCGCGCTAAGTCAAATCAGGGCTTGGCTGGATGGTGTGTGAATTCGAGCGTGTAGTTTTCCGAAATGACTCCCAGCATCTGAAGATCAACCACGAACCACACCGTTTGAGGTTCGGCTTTGGCGTTCCGAAAGGAGGCCTCAGGATTGCCTGTCGGTATGCGGTTCTGCAGCATTCCTGCCGATTCTTGGCCCCAGCGGTCCACGCAGGAGACCTTGAACCAAGCCTCGTGAAGGCCTCGCAAGCGAACATGCACTGTGGATCCGGCAGCGGCTTCGACCCGGTAGGCCTTCCACCCGGAAACGGAATTTTCCGTGCAATTTTCGACCAGGATGGAATGTGCGGGCACGGCCACGGCAGGAACCAATCCAGAACGTCGGGATTGGCTGCGCATCTGGGATTGGATCGGATCCGATGGCTCGAGCCCCGCATCGGGTCCCTTGGGGGTCATGGGGCCTGGCACGACGGGGAGTTTGGAGGCCTCGATACGAGGAAGCCCGGGGGCAGGTGCTTGCAGGAGTAACAGGGCCGGTAGGAACGCGAACATGGAGGCTCCCAAAAAGTGCGGCGTGAACTTACTTCCAGAATCGAATACCAGATTCCATCTGGGCGAACAGGATACGGCGAATCGGGATGGCTTTGAATTCTCTTGTGTGAAAAATCGGCATATCGCAAAAAACCGGCATTGGCCCACATCGGATAGCATCCCAATAGTCGTTCGCTAGTCTTCGGAGGTCTCATGCGCCTGTTGGCTTTTTTCCTTCTGGTTGCCACGCTTAATGCCGCCCCGCCCCAGGTTGTTGCTCAGGTTGATTTGGCGCGCTACATGGGCACCTGGCATGAAATTGCCAAATTCCCGAACCGCTTCCAGCGCGGCTGTGGCTGCACCACGGCCACCTATGCGCTGCGATCCGATGGCAAGGTTTCGGTGGTGAATCGCTGTGGCACGGGCGAAGGGAAGTTTAAGTCTGTCAAAGGATGGGCAAAGGTCGTGGATCCGACCACGCGGGCCAAGTTGAAGGTCACCTTTTTCTGGCCCTTCTTTGGGGACTATTGGATTTTGGCGCTGGATCCTGAATACCGGCACGTCCTAGTGGGCACACCGGACCGCAAATACCTCTGGATTCTCGCTCGGCAGCCCTCGATGGAGAAGGCGGCCTACGAATCGCTTACGACAATTGCTGCAACGCAAGGCTTTGATATCAGCAAAATTGTTCGCACCGAACCCTGCCTCTAGATTGCAATCAGAGTTCCAGGCGATCAGTGGGGATTCGTTTGTTTTGTCGCGCTTCCAGCCACTCTTGCAGCAGCACGGCGGCGGCCGCGGCATCCAACTTCGCCTTGCGGTCCTTAGCCTTCACGCCGCGTTGGGCCAACAAGCGTTCGGCTTCCATGCTGGTGAGATGCTCGTCCAGAAAGCGCAGGGGCAGGCCCGTGCGGGCGGCCAGTTCTTCGCCGAAGAGCCTGGCCAAAGGGGCGGTGGCGCTTTCAACGCCGTCTTTATGGCGGGGCAAGCCCACCAGGAGGCCTTGCACGCACTCCGTCTTGGTGAGCTTGACCAGCTTGTGCAGGGTGGCTTCCCCCTCCATGGGCCACACCTCGTAGGGGGAGGCAAGCATTTCCAACTCGTCGCAAAAGGCGAGGCCGATTTTTTTGGTGCCGTGGTCGATAGAAAGCCAACGCATGCTGACATCCTAGCGTCATGGACCAATGGACCACCTTCGAAACCGAACTGGGCTGGATTGCTCTGGCCTGGAGCCCGCATGGTTTGCGAATGCTTCGGTTCACAGGGCCTGAACGCCCCCTGGTGGAGGCAAGCCAGCCACCCGGCTGGGTGATGGAATCCATCTCAGCCCTGTCGCGGTTCCTGGCGGGTGAATCCGCTGCCTTTCAGAACATTCCTTTGGACCTGTCGGGACTAACACCCTTCACGCAACGCGTGCTGGAGGTCTTACGTCACACGCGCCCCGGAGAAATCCTGACCTATGGGCATCTGGCGCGCCTAGCCGGTTCGCCCGGCGCGTCTCGGGCCGTGGGCCAAGTCATGGCCAAGAATCCGTTGCCCATTCTGATTCCCTGCCATCGGGTGGTGGCGGCGAACGGCCCCGGTGGCTTCAGTCTGTTTGGGAGCCTGGAAACCAAGGAGCGGCTGATGGCCATCGAATCCGGGCGAAGGCCACTGGTGGAATAC
>JAUYES010000790.1 GCA_030691225.1 Holophaga sp.
GGAGGTGAAATGCGAAACACTCAAATCATTACGGCTGGTTTGATTGGGGCCGGGCTTCTGGGAACGATCGGATGCAATTCTGGAGAGCAGATCCGAAAAGTCGAACAGGAAGTTGGCGACCTAAAACTCCAAGTCTTCAAACTTCGAACAGAAATGGAAGCCTTCAACAAGCATAGCGACGCCGAACGAACTGCCTCAGCCGAAGCAAGGACCCTGGACCGTCGCTTCCAAGCGGATCTTCAGGAGACCCTCCGTCAACTGCAGGAAAGCACCCGGGTCTTGAATAATCGCATTGGTGATTCTGCTCGGACGGCTCGTATCGGTAGCACGCCTTCTCGCCCGGTTCAAGATGCGGCCCCTCAGGCTCCCATGGGTGATGAAGAAAAAGCCTATGGATCCGCCATCCTCGACTACAACCGGGGGAACTACACCCTCGCTGCCGAGAGTTTGGAGCTTTTTCTTAAGGGCAATCCCTCCAGTGCCAAGCGTCCGGATGCCCTGTTTTTCTTGGGGCTTTCCCACTACAACCAAAAGGCTTTTGATAAGGCGCAGCGGGTCTTTGAGCAACTTTTAAAAGAACACTCGAGTTCGACTCAATTCCTTCCCTCGAAGTTGAAGCGAGCGCAGTGCCTGCTGAAGCAGGGGCTCAAGCCCGCAGCGGTCAAGGCCTTCAAAGAGATCACAGACGGCTTCCAGGGCACACCTGAGGCCCGCACGGCCCAACAGGAATTGGCGGACCTAGGCTTCTAGGATCCTGCGATCAGACGATTCAGAAGCCCTGCGATTGGTGGGGCTTCTGCTTTTTTAGAGGGCGAGGTGGAAAGCTGCTCGCGCAGCTGTTGATCGCGGCGCCCCATGGCTAAGGCTTGAAGCGAATTTTCATCCTCCCAAACGCAACCAGCGCATTCGAAGGACGCCGCCATTTCGAGGGCCAACGGTTGCACTTTTTCGCGGCGATGGGAATAAATCTGCGTCCAACTCGGCCAGGATCGCCAGTGAATCAACCCATATGGGTGCGGGTTCTCTGCCGCAAGGTCGTCGGTAGTCTCCACCGCAAGGGTGGGCCAACTCCACAGTCCGGCGAGAAGGCCCTTCTCGGTAGGCGGGCGCACCAGCCAGTGATGCTGAAACTGAACGGCCAATAACCACAATTCGACTTCTGTGGGCTTAATGCGGGTGGCTCGCATGGGAATGCTCTGAACAACTCCTTGTCGATGTGCTTGGCAACCGACTGCTAAAGGGCATTCCGAACATTTAGGATTGGACCCACAGACCATGGCCCCCAACTCCATCACCGCCTGGGTCATGCGTGAAGGGCCATGAGTTTGTAGGGCTGGCTTCAACCATGTTCGAAGCTCGTTACCCGCTTTTTTTGGATCGGACGCAATTCCGAGAATCCGCGCGAGTACCCGAAAGGCATTCCCATCCAGCGCTGGTTCCGGAAGTTGAAAGGCTATCGAGGCTACCGCCGCAGCGGTGTAGGGACCGAGACCGGGAAGCTGCATCAGGCCTTTCAAATCCCTAGGCCAGTTATGTTGGACAATCGCCTGCGCTGCTGATTGCAGGTTCCTGACACGACGGTAATAGCCTAGGCCCTCCCAGGATTTGTGGATTTCATCTGAACTTGCGATGGCGAGGCTTCCTAAATCTGGATATCGATTCATCCAGCGCTGGAAATAGGGAATGACCGTGCTCACCTGAGTCTGCTGGAGCATCTGCTCTGAAACCAACACTGCGTAGGGGTCTGGGTGCAGCCTATCTAGATCCTGGGCCCGCCAGGGCAATTCTCTGCACACGGCCGTGAACCATGGAACGATTGGCGCAAGCAATTCCGCCGAGTCTGGCCATGACATTCGAAGGTTCTCCCTATATAAAATGAGGAGCACCGAAGCGCTCCTCATCATTTGGTGCCCGCGAGCAGACTCGAACTGCTACGGCTTGTGGCCACCACCCCCTCAAGATGGCGTGTCTACCAATTTCACCACGCGGGCCAGGTCGAACAGAAAGAATGGCACGGCGGTGAGCCGCCGTCAACACTCACTTTGCGGGAGAAGCGGGAACCGGAGTAGGGGTAGGTGTTTGGGCTGGGGCAGCGGGGACAACGGCCTTGACCACACCCTGTTTATCAAGCACCGAACGATTGTCTTTCACGATATTAATTTCGATGGCAAGGGAAGTAAGCATGAATCCCGCCGCTAGCCAGTAAGTGAGTTTGGCGAGAAAGGGTGCAGCACCCCGAGCGCCAAAAGCTGAATTGGCTCCACCGCCACCGAAGGACGCACCCAGGCCGCCGCCTTTTGCCCCAGGCTGAAGTAGAATGCCACCGATCAGAAGAAGGGCGACGATGACATGAAGGGTAACAAGAAGTGCGCTCATACTAACTCCGAACCTTTAATCATAGCAGGCCTGGTGCGGATTCCCAGCGCTAAGAGGTCTGCTCGCGATCGAGCCAAAGCAGAATGGTTTCCTCGGTGAGGCCAAGTGTAAGTAGGTGCTCCATGGCCATTTTCACACTTTGGCCTTCATCGCGACAAAGCAGGAGGCGCCGCTTCCAGGCTTCAATGGCGCGATCCTTGAGCCCGGGCTCATTGGCGTGCATTCTTTTCTCAAGCACAAAACCCAGGTTATTCGCGGCCTTGCGATGGAACGGCGAAAGAGCAAGGGCCTTTTCATAGGCATCCGTGGCTTCCTGTAAGCGGTCATTGACCTCCATGGCCACGCCCTGAGCGTTCCAGACATCGGGATCATCTGGCGCGAGCACCATGGCTTCGCTGACCATTCGCAACTGCTCCGGATGACGGTTCATCATTCGGTAGCATTCGGAGATGCCCAAGTAGGCGCTGTATTCGCTGGGGTCGGATTCCAGGGCGGCCAAGAAGCTGTATTCACTCTCTTGGAATTGTCCAAGTTTAAGCAAAACATAGCCAATCTGAACCTGCACTTCGGCAGCCTCGGGGTTGCGTGCCAGGGCTTCGCGGTAGCAGCGGATGGCTTCGTCCCAGCGCTGATCTTCCCGTGCCAAGTCACCGAGATCCGTCCAAGGATTGGGGTTTTCCGGATCGGTTTCGGAGGCTAGGGAAAAGTAAGAGGTTGCGCCTTCGATATCGCCAAGGTCTCGCCGGATTTCGCCAAGCAGTGCGTAGGCCTCAGCCAGGGCGGAAAGGCCAGGGGCAAGCAGCAGGAGTTTGTGCATCTCGGCCTGAGCCATTTCCAGATGGCCTTGCTCAGAAAAAATCTCGGCCATGATGAAATAGCTCGCAGGTTCTCGGGTGTAGATACTGCGCGCGCGATGGATACACCTCAGCCCATCCTCGGTCTCGCCCCGCTTGAGAAGGTGTTCACCTAGGCTATGCCATCCCCAGAAATAGTTGGGATCAACCTCTACGGCGGCCACGAATTGAGCCTCTGCTGTTTTTGAATCACCTAGGTGCTCACAGGTGATACCCAAAAGGCGCAGGCTGCGTGGATCCTTCGGTTGAACGCTGAGGCTCTTGAGCAACCAGTTCTTGGCCTCGGTTGCGTTGTCGCGTTGCAGACAAAGCAACCCCATGAGTTCCAGGGTTCGACCATCCTGCCCATTGCGCTCCAGGGCTTGGCGAAGCGCTGTTTCTGCTTCATCGGGTCGTTGCTGAAGAAGGCGCAAGAAGCCCAGGTTCCGGCGCGGAACGGCATCGGTTGGGCTCTCATCGCGCAGGGCTTCTAGATCGCGGTGGATGGTTTCCAGATCTTCAGGAGCGCCGCTATCACCTTCGGCGATGATGCGTTCGAACCAGCCTTCACCATTGGAGCGGTTCTCTGCCAGTAGCTGATCCAGAATCACGCTGGCTTCCTGGTGACGGCATCGCCCGTTTAGCGCGCTGGCTAGCCTTAAACGAGCTTCCGGAGATTGTTCGGAACTCTGCTTATGGTTGTGTAAATCAGGGTCGAGTAAACGAAGCCAGGGTCGTGACATGGGACACCTCAAGGAGCGTCCCAAAGCTTAACAGGGTGCCGCCTCTAAGGCTTCGGCAACGCCATTGCAAAGTATGTTTGCCATGGCATTCCGGGTTTCGATGGTGGCCGAGCCCAGGTGAGGCAGCAAAACGGTATTGGGGGTTTTAAGCCAATCTGCGCTGAACTTAGGCTCACCTTCATAGACATCCAAACCCACTCCACCCAAAGCACGGGAATGAAGTTTTTCGATGAGGACGGACTCATCCAGAATTCCTCCCCGAGCGGTGTTGATGACAATGGCGCCGGTTGGAAGCATGTCCAGGTGAAGGCGGTCCAAGAGCCCGCGGGTTTCAGCCGTGAGGGGGCAATGCAAAGACACCACGGAACTGCTGGCCAGGAGTTCGGGAAGGGGGAGACGGCGGGCAATGCCAGCCCCGAAATCCACCGTATGATTCATTCCATCCCGATCCCAAAATACGGGTTTCATTCCCAGGGCCCATACACGTTTGGCAAAGGCCCGGCCGATGGGCCCCGAGCCGATAATTCCGCAAGTCTTGCCTGCCAAGCCTGTGCCTAAAAGTTGATCGGGGCCCCAGCCTTTCCAGGTTCCAGACCGAACCAGGGCCTCGCCTTCGGCAATTCGCCGGGAGACCGCGAGTAGCAGGGCTAGCGCCAAATCTGCCGTGGCATCCGTGAGCACCCCAGCCGTATTGACGATGCGGATTCCTCTGGCTTGGCAGGCTTCCAGGGGAAGGTGATTAGTGCCTACCGAGTAGGTCCCGATCACTTTTAAGCGTGGAGCCCGCTCCAGATCCTGAATAGAAATGGGTTCAGACAAAAGCACAATCAGGGCCTCCGCAGTGGATAAGCCCATAGTCCAGGCCACAGAGCGGTAGGGCGCAATGATCATTTCGGGAAAGCGGTCGCCCAAGGCCACCAAGTGCTTTCCGACCAGAGGAGAAGTGGAGAGGATCCGAAGTGTCATCGCTGGAGGGCTTTCAAGGCAAGGCGAATGGCTTGGGCAAGCGGTGCTTTTTCTGTTTTCAGTTCATTAATAACAGGCAGCACCGCATCCTCTCGGAATCCAAGATTGGTCAGCGCCGATCTCAAATCAGATTCCCAGCGGTCCAGTGGCGCCGAATTTACGCCAAGCCCTTCAAGGCCGCTGATCCCGCCCAGTTTCTCGGAAAGTTCGAAACAGATCTTTTCGGCGGTTTTTTTCCCGATCCCAGGGATTCGCGTAAGGGTTTTAATATCCCGGGAACGAATGGCGCATAGAAGCTCCTCCAGCGGAAGTGCGCCCAGCGCCGCCAGGGCCAATTTGGGGCCGATCCCGTCGACCTTTACGATCAGGCGGTAGAGCTCGCGTTCATGGGTGGTGGCAAAGCCCAATAGGCTGAGATCGTTTTCTCGCAGCAGGGTTTCGACATGAAGAATGACCTCTTCCCCTGGCTCCGCCAAAAGCCCATAGGTGCTTAACGAAATCCCACAGACATAGCCAACCCCCCCGCATTCCACCAGGGCCTGCCCCGGTAATTTTTGAATGAGAAGACCACGTAAGCGACCGATCATGAAATCAGGATAACGGAGGAAAGCAGGAGTGGCCAAAGCCAAGCCGCTGCTCGGGTGCCTGCTGCCGAGTCGAGGTCTTGGTCAGTCCAGACGGGAAAGTGTCAGGCCCCAACGTGGGGCCTGAACGTGATGGACAAGCAGCTTGAGTTCCATGTGCGCACCTCGCGACTGCCGTAAGGTAACCCCTGCTTAGAGGATTCGTTCGACAGCCAGCAAGGAGAGGTCGTCTTTCAGTGATCCCCCACACCAGTCGCGGACTGCTGCCGCGATGAGTTCAAGGCCATTGTGTAGCGGGCGGTCACGCCAGCGCGCGATCCTTTAGCGCCAGCCAGTCTGCCACTTCACCCGTCCAACCCGCAGACGGCCCCTGTTGATTCGTGTTTGCCATGAATACCCTTCAAATTGGCAAAAAAGAGAAATTCGAAGCTTTGCGTATGGCGAGAATAAGCGCAACGTTTTCATCAAGCAATTTTCGAGGCAAGGGTTTGAGATTGGAACCAAGGGTGGAGCGAGGACATCCAAGTATTTCTAATTAGGTGTACGGTTCAGGAGATCCACCATGACTGCCTCCCTCCGGCTCTACGCGCTTTCACTCCTCTCGTTTTTGGCTCTGGATAGTATCTGGCTGGGGATTATCGCTCCCGGTTTCTATCGTCAGCACATCGGGCATCTCTTGGCGGACCAGCCCAATTGGTATGCTGCGGCTCTGTTCTACCTCATCTACATTGGAGGGCTTGTGTATTTTGCCGTGCTGCCTGGCGCGCAGGGCAACTCGCCACGTATCGGGGCCCTTCGAGGAGCGATCTACGGGTTGGTCACCTACGCCACCTTTGATCTCACCAGCCATGCCATGTTCCGTGATTGGCCGGCGATCGTGACGGCGGTGGATCTCCTTTGGGGGACGGCCCTTTCCGCGGGAGCCTCCGCATTGGCCATCGGGGTTCACCGAAGGCTAGGTCGTTAGTTCAAAACCCAAAAACATTACCGCGAAGGCGTGAATCGGCCATAGGTGAGGCGTCGCCACAGCCACTCTGCGGGGCCCATGCCGTGCCTAGAAAGCCACCAGCGACTGAGGGGTACCTGAGCCGATGCCACGGAAAAGGCAATGAGGAGGCTCCAGTGAAGGTGCAGCTTGCCGAACAGGCCTAGTCCGTAGAAGTAGAAAATGGTTGTCATCACAAGGCTCTGGGTCAGGTAGTTGGTGAGGGCCATGCGGCCGGACCAGTGGAGCGGCTCAACGAAACGGCTCCATCGGGGAGATTCCAGGAGGCGGAGCAGGATGGCAACGTAGCCAAAGGTGAGCAGGGGTGCTGCAATCAGGGTGATTGCGGCACCTAGAATTGCGCCGTGCAGGGAGCCTACGATGCCGCCCCGGCTCATCCAGGCCGCAAGGAAACTGACGGGTAGGCCGATGAGGAGGCCCAGCCAAAGTGCGCGCTGGCGCAGCCGCAGACTGGACTCAAGATTTTGGAACACCTGCTGTTTCCACGCCCAGAGGCCCAGCAGGAACATGGTGAATATGTGGGGCAGCAGGGAGAGGGCGAATCCGTAGGCCTGAAGCAATTCCTTGGCCCGAAAAACGAAGAGAGCGGCATAGGGGCCTGCTCCATACACTTGAAGGGCTTTGGTTATCTCCTTGGTGGTCTGGTCTTTTATTCCAGCCGTGGTGCGGGCCATTTCGGCTGGCGCGATCAGGCTACCCAACCAGACGAAGCCGCCCATGGCCGCGAAGGCGAGGGTTCCTAGGCCCAGCAAGCAGATCGACCAGATGATCAGGGTGCGGGGTTTGGCGTTGCGGAACCAGGGCAGGGCCATACCTGCCAGGGCATAGATGCTGAGAATGTCTCCCATCCAAACCAGCAAACCGTGCAGTAATCCGAAACCAAGCAGGACAAGCAAACGGCGACGGAATCGGCCCGGACCCCGGGTTTCCCAGCGTTCCATTTGGATGGCGAAACCTAGGCCAAAGAGAAAGGAAAAGAGCCCGTAGAATTTGCTCTGGGCTAGGCATGCCACGAGGAAATGACTGAGGGCGTCCGGTTGTCCTGTGTAGCCCAGGGTGGTGGCCATCGCCATCGGTTGGGCAAAAAAGAGCGTATTGACCGCGATGATGCCAAAGAGAGCGAAACCCCTTAGCACATCAATGGAGTGGATACGCTCCTGCCCGGGCAGAGGGATTGGCTGCATGGTGACTCCAGGGTGAACGTCCGGATGGTAGCAGTGACACCCGGTGTCTCGAAAGCGCTGAGCGAGTTGTTTGGCTTTGCGGGAAATACCACAGCGGTTTCGATGGCCCGCTGAAACGCGTTGGCATGATCACGAAGAAGCCCTGACTGGCTCGAATGGGTAGGGGCCTTATTCCACGGTCAGCAGGAGTTCCTTGAGCAGGGTGGGCTTATCGTCGTTGAACCAGAGCGAGAACACCTTGACCTTCACCTTGCCAGGTTTGACAGCGCGCAGGATGAGGGTGTCCCTCTGATCGGTGAAGGCTACTTCCACGGCATTCCCCTCCACCTCCACGGGGCATGTGGTGCTCTTGTTTCCAGCAAGGGGGAAGTAAACAAAATCTCCCGACTTCGCAACGGTAGTTCCAGTGCGGCTGCCGGCGAGGATGAATCGGATTCCTTTCAGAGCAACCTGGCCGTCCTTGGTTGCGAATCGTCCGGTGATCAGGGTCGATTCTCCGGGCTTAGGGGCAGGAAGCAAGCCTGTGACCCAAACTGCACCGGAGGTATCGGCAATGACCCAATCGGTTTCACTCTGCTTGGCACCACTGAGCTTGACGCCTGCATCCGGGGTGTCATTGACCGGCCTTTTGCCGACAACCAGGAAAGGTGCCGGATAGGAGGCGGGATGTTCGGCCTGCCAGCCGAGATTTTGCGGATAGCCCGTAAAGCCGATCCCATCGGCACCGGCAAGTTCCTTCATCCACTTGCCGGGTTTCGGATCAGCTCCCGCCGCTGGAAGCGTGGCCAGGGAGAGTAGGGCGAATAGCACAAGTGCCATTCGGCGCGAACCAAGGGTGAAGGTGTTTTCGGCATGGTGCATGGGAGCCTCCTGGCAGTGAGTTGAATCGGTGTTCTGTTTCGGGCTACTTGCGACTGGCCTCGCGGTCCTTGACCGTCAGTTTGAATTCCCCATGCAGCTCCGGAGCGGCTCGGTTCCACCACTGTTCAAACACTTTGACTGAAACGATTCCAGGGCGGATGCCCCGCAGGATGACGCTTTCGTGAAGGAACAGGGCTTCGATGGCGGCTGTGTCGCCCGAAAATTCCGGGTAGAGGCTAGTGCTTTTGGAGGAGGGCATGGGCAAATGGAGATGCTCACCGACTCGGATCACATCCGTTCCATCGCCCAGTCCCGAGGCCACCATGTGAAGGACTTTCAGCGAAGGTTGGGGATCGCCCGCAGTGAACTGCGCCGCAAGAATGACCCGCCGCCCAGGCTCCGGCGCCGGAATTCCGGAGATGCGGATCGCACCGCTGATATCTTCGAGCATCCAATCGCCGGGGCCAATGGCACCGTAGATGGGCAACCCGGCAGTGGGCCGATCATCCTTGGAACGCACACCCTGAATGAGGAAAGTCCCGGTCTGGAAGGCCCGTTGGGAAACAAGATACGCGATGGGGCGGGGTGAATCCTGG
>JAUYES010000798.1 GCA_030691225.1 Holophaga sp.
CAAGCCTGGCGATGCCGTGGTGCACATGGATCATGGCATCGGCGAATTCCTTGGCTTTGGCACCCTCACCGTGGGGGGCGAAGAACACGAAGTGGTGCAGCTTCGCTATGCCGATAATGGCCGCGTGAACGTCAGCCTGGAACGGGCAGATCTCATCCAGCGCTACGTGTCACCCGATGGCAGCAAACCCCAGCTCGACAAGCTGGGCGGCATCAGTTGGTCCAAGGTCAAGCGCCGGGCCAAGAAGGCCATTCGCGATATGGCCGAGGAGCTTCTGAAGCTCTACGCCAAGCGCAAACTGGAAAAGGGCCACGCCTATTCGGTGGATGGTCCCGAAATGGCAGAATTCGAAGCCACCTTCCCCTACGACCCCACGCCCGATCAAATCGAGGCCGTCGCCGCCATCAAGGCCGATCTCGAATCCGCCAAACCCATGGATCGTCTGCTGGTGGGCGATGTGGGCTACGGCAAGACCGAAGTGGCCATGCGCGCCGCTGCCAAAGTCGCCCTGGATGGCAAACAGGTGGCCATTCTGTGCCCCACCACGGTGCTCTGCTTCCAGCATTTCCGCACCTTCAAGGAACGCTTCGCGGGCTTTCCCCTGCGCATCGAAATGATCAATCGCTTCGTGGATACCAAAGAAGCCAAAACGATCATGGATGACGTGGCCGATGGCAAAGTGGAGATTCTCATCGGCACCCATCAATTACTAAGCGGCCGCACGAAATTCAATGACCTCGGCCTGGTGGTCATCGACGAAGAGCAGCGTTTCGGTGTCACGCACAAAGAGAAGCTGAAAAAATTCCGCGCCAACGTGGAAGTGCTGGCCATGAGCGCCACGCCCATCCCGCGCACCCTGCATATGAGCCTCACGGGGCTGCGGGAAATTTCCCTCATCGAAACACCCCCCAAGAATCGCCTAGCCATCGAAACAGTGGTGGTGCCCTGGTCCGACGAGCTAATCACCACCGCCATTCAGTTTGAATTGCGCCGCGGCGGCCAGGTTTACGTGATCCATAACCGCGTGGAAAGCATCGTCAGCGTGGCCGAACACATTCGCACCATGGTGCCCGATGCGCGCGTCGGCGTGGGCCATGCGCAACTCACGGATGAGGCGCTGGAAAACGTGATGCTCGGGTTCATGGAAGGCCGCATCGATGTGCTGGTATCCACCACCATCGTGGAGAACGGGCTGGATGTGCCCAATGCCAATACACTAATCGTGCACCGCGCCGATAAATTCGGCCTCAGCCAGCTCTATCAATTGCGCGGCCGAGTGGGCCGCAGCGATGTGCCTGCCTACGCCTACCTGCTGATTCCCGGCAAGGGCGAGATCACCGAAGATGCCCGCAAGCGCCTGCAGGCGCTGGAAGACTTTTCCGAATTAGGTTCGGGTTTCCGCGTGGCGGCCATGGACTTGGAACTGCGCGGCGCGGGCAATTTGCTGGGCGGCGAACAATCGGGCCATATCCACGACATCGGCTTCGAGCTCTATATCAAGCTGCTGGAAGAAACCCTCCAAGAACTCCAGGGCCAGGCTTCCGGCACCTTCGAGGTCAAGATCGAACTGGGCCCCGCACAGTTGGGGCGCCGCTGGATCGATATGGCCGCCGAGCGCCTGGTGGCCTACAAGCGCGCCAGTCGTTTGCGCAACGAACGTGACTTGGAACTCTATCGTCTGGAACTGGAAGACCGCTTCGGACAAGTGCCCCAGGACGACGAGGACACCGCTCGCTTCTTCGAACTGCTCAAGGTCAAACTCCGCGCCCAGGCCATCGCCGTGAGCGAAGTCTCCATCGACAAGGGCCGCTTGAAACTGCGCGTGAGCCCCCAAACATCGGTGGATCCTGGAAAGTTGCTGGCCTGGGTCCGTGCCCAAAAAGATGCCCAGTTCA
>JAUYES010000814.1 GCA_030691225.1 Holophaga sp.
TCATGACTCATGTTGGCAAGGAATTCATCCTTGAGCCGATCCACCTGCTGCAATTTTTGAAAACTCAGCAACAAGCTTTCGTTCAACTCCATCAATTCGAGGGTCTTGGAACGCACCTTCTCTTCCAGGGTTTCAGCCCAAGCCCGAATTTCGGCGCGGCTATCCTCAAGCCCCTTGGTGCGCTCCTGGACCAAGTGCTCCAGGTTTGCTCGAATCTCTTCTAATTCCCAGATGGTCTCCATCAACTGGCGAGTGCGTTCCTGCACACGAAATTCCAGAAGCCGGTTCTGCCGTTCGATCTCGTCTCGAGATACCCTCAGCTTATTGGTCATCAAATCAAAGCTGAGACTCAAGTCTTCGAGCTCATCGCCACTATGCACCAGGACCTGACCCACAGCCAGATTGCCTTGAGTCACTTGCTGCGCCATGTTGGTTAAATTTTCGATGGGCCGAATGTAGCGCCGTTCTAAAAACATCGTGGCCAAAATCCCGAACACAAGAAGAACCAATCCCGTGCCCATCCCAACCACGATGTTGTCACGCACCGTCTTCTGAATATCTTCGGTGGTGAACCCCAGCACGAGCGTTCCCACTTTGTCAGGGTGAGGCTCTCGAAAAAAAATTGGCGCACTCGCCACCAAGATGCCGTCTTTCAGACGAGAAAACGATTGGCTACGCCCTTGATTCCGATTGTATTCATTGACCCAAAGTGGCGTGGATGGCGTGGAATCCACTTGGTTGCCACGCTCATCAAAGACCACGCTGAACTGAAAGGCGGGGATGTTTTTCACACCTTCCAAGACCTTCGCGATCTCTTCCTGACTGCCAGTTGCAAGGGCCGGACCAAGGGCATAGCTGGCGGTTTCAGCAACTTGACGCGCGCTCAGCATGGACTGATTGCGAATTTGTCGCTCCACTCGCCGCGGATAGATGAAGGCATTGAAGACCATTGCGCCCAACATCAGGAGGCCAATGACCGTCATGAACTTCGTCTTGATTGAGAGGCGCGGCATGGAAAGAGTCTATCCCGCCTTGAAAAAATGGAAACGGGCAGCCCCATATTGGCGGGAATCCATCGCCAGAAAACCCTCCAAAATGGGTAATTCCGTGCGTTTTTCTGTTTCCCAGATAAGGAGCCCATCCTTCCGAAGCCAGCTACGGATGATTGGAGCTAGGCGCTCAAAACACACCCCGGATCCCTCGTAGGGCGGGTCTGCAAACACAAAATCCAGGCCTTTGAAGGAGTCGTGCTTCAAACGTAGGGCATCCTGTCGAACCACCTGGACTTCCGAACCGCGGCTATTGCGTTGAGCCAGCAAACAGGTCTTCGGGTCCTTTTCAACGCAGACCACCGGCGAATACCCTCGGGACCAAGCCTCCACACCTACGGCCCCAGTCCCTGCAAAGAGATCTAAAAAAGCGCCTTTGGGCCAAGCCTGGAGAATCGAAAACAGAGCCTCTCTGGCGCGGTCCGAGGTGGGTCGAATCCCTAATTCTCCTTCAGCAGGAGAATCCAAACGACGACCCCTAATGGCTCCCGCAATGATTCGCATGGAATTGGCTAAACGAAAGGAAAGGGCATCAAGGGATTAGTAGGCCCACTTCATCAGCATGCCGCCCCAGGTAAACCCAGCACCGAATGCGGCGAAAACAACATAATCCCCCTTCTGGACTTTCCCGGCTTCCAGCGATTGGTGGAGAGCGGTCGGAAGCGTGGCGGAGGTTGTATTGGCAAACAGCTCGATATTGGTGGCCATGCGCTCAAGGGGCAGTTCCAAACGCTTGGCAGCGGCCTCCATGATCCGATTGTTGGCCTGGTGAGGCACAAAGAGCTTGAGATCTTTGGGATCGATGGCATTTCGATCCAGCATCAATCGACTGATCTCAGCCATGTCTCGAACCGCATTTTTGTAGACTTCCTTGCCATTCTGATGGATGCAATGTTGATTAGCAGCCACAGTCTCGGCCGTGGCTGGCTTAAGCGATCCGCCCGCAGGCATGAACAGGTGGGGTGCTCCAATGCCATCGATCCGTTGTTCGAAATCGAGGATGCCAAAACCTGCTTCAACTTCTTCCACGATGACGGCGCCTGCGCCATCCCCAAAGAGCACCAGAGTGTTGCGGTCCTTCTTGTCGGCGATGGAAGTCATCACATCGCATCCAACCACCCCGATCCGCTTGTAGGCCCCGCTGGCAACCAAACTGGCCGCAGTGCTGAGTCCAAACAGAAAGCTGGAACAAGCCGCGTTAAGGTCGAAACCAAAGGCTTTGGAAGCTCCAATTTTGGTTTGAATCAAGGCAGCGGTGCAGGGGAAAAGCATATCGGGCGTTACCGTGCAAGCGATTATGGCATCGAGGTCGTCGGGGCCAATGCCACGGTTGTTCAGGGCCATTTTCAGGGCTTCTACACCCAGATCCGAGGAGCCAACACCAGGCTCAACCCAGCGACGTTCCCGAATACCAGTGCGAGAAATAATCCACTCGTCACTCGTGTCGACTAGCAGTGCCAACTCTTGGTTATTGACGATTCGCTCGGGATAGAACTGTCCAGTGGCGGTGATGCCCACGGATTTGGAGAGAGTTCGAGTCAAGGGAACCTCCTACAGTGCCTGATGCAATCAAACCTTCGATTATGCCGGGGCGGCGCCGGAAGGTCCACCCCGCATACTGCGCTGAGCGCTCGAGTTGTTATCATTGCGGGAGTTCATCGCAAAGGAAATCCCAGTCATGCGCACTCTTGCCGTGCTTCCAAGTCGTTTTGCTGCCACACGCTTCCCCGGAAAACCACTGGCGATCATTGCTGGAAAACCCATGATCCAGTGGGTTTGGGAAGCAGCAAGCCGTGCCCCTGGCGTGGATAAAGTCGTGGTGGCAACCGATGACGAACGCATTTGTAGTGCAGTCCATAATTTTGACGGCCAGGTAATCATCACGGATCCTGCCTTGCCTTCGGGCACGGATCGCGTGGCTTCGGCCCTTGACAAGCTCGGTGAAAGCTTTGATATCGTGCTGAATATTCAAGGCGACGAGCCTGCCATGCACGCTGAAACCATCGCCGCGGTTGTTCAGTTGATGGCCACAAATAGCGACCTAAGCATGGGTACTGCGGCCTGTCCCTTCGCCAACATGGACGAGATATTCAATCCCAACGCCGTAAAGGTTGTAACAGATGGCCGTGGACGAGCGCTCTATTTCAGCCGAAGCCCCATACCTTACCTGCGCAATAGCACAATCTTTGAGCCGGATTTCCGCCCCTGGATGCAGCCCGCACAATTACAGTGCTTCAAACGTCACCTTGGGATCTATGCCTATCGCCCGGAAACGCTGCGTGCCTTCACCAACTTGCCTCCCCATCCGCTTGAACAGTTTGAAATGCTGGAACAACTGCGCGCCTTGGCTGCTGGCATCGCCATCGGCGTTGCTGAAACCCCATACCTGAGCCTCGGAGTGGACACACCCAGCGATATACCCGCGGCAGTGAAATTGCTACGGGAGCAGGGCCTCATCCCCTGAGGTCTTGCTTCTTTTTGGAATTTTGGGAACGCATTCATCCGGCACGCTGGAGCACGCCTTGATTGATCCAACGACATTGCGCGAAGCCAAGGCCCTGATCGAAGCCCAGGGCCTGCGCTTCGAGGCCGATATCGATGAGCTTGTTGGCCTGTATGAAAACGGGCAGATGATCGGCTGCGGTGCGCGCAAAGCCTTTGTCTTAAAAATGATTGTCGTTGTGCCCAATCACCAAGGCACCGGAGCTCTGGGAGAACTCGTCACTCGGCTCATTCTTTCCGGGATAGCGGCCGGCCACGAAACGCTTTTTATTTACACCACACCTCAAAATGCTTCCAGTTTTCAGGCTCTAAATTTTAGGCTCCTTATCGCGCAAGGGCCTGTGGCACTCCTAGAGCATGGGCCTGGTATCGAGGCCTACTTCAACGCGCACGGTCAACAAATTACTCCGGGAGAAAATGGGGCCGTGGTAATCAACGGCAATCCCTTCACCCTGGGTCATCTTCATCTTGTCGAAACAGCTGCCCGCCAGGTGGATCATCTCTTTCTTTTTGTGGTTCGAGAAGATCTCTCGGCATTCCCCTTCGACGTGCGCTATCGCCTTGCCCGAGAGGCTACCGCCCACCTCGAAAACCTGACGGTTCTCGACACATCACGCTATGCGGTGAGCGCAGGCACCTTTCCTTCTTACTTTTTGAAGCGCATGGATCAGGTTGCCTTGGCCCAAATGAACCTCGATATCCGCCTCTTTGCCCAGCGGATCGCCCCCAGGTTTCATATTTCGTCTCGCTTCGTGGGTGAAGAGCCCCACTGTGCGACTACTGCCGCATACAATCAGGTGATGTCAGAAGTTTTGCAGGAACATGCCATTCGCTGGGTGATGGTACCTCGCCTTCCCGCAGGTGGCTCAGCCATTAGCGCAACTCGGGTTCGCACGGCCTTGATTCAAAATGACTTCAAAACATTAGAAACACTCGTGCCACCTTCAACCCTT
>JAUYES010000815.1 GCA_030691225.1 Holophaga sp.
GAGTATTCTCTATCCCTTACAGGCTATTTGTTTTATTTTTTATTGCGAACTCATCACAATAGTTGGAGGCTTCAATGAACTTCGGTGAAAGTCAAACCGCCCAAAACCTACTCAAGGCCTTCGCAGGGGAAAGCCAGGCTCGCAACCGCTACACCTTCGCCGCAGGAGTCGCCCGCCAAGAAGGCCTTGAGCACATCGCTGCGGTGTTCGAGGAGACGGCTCGCAATGAGCAGGAGCACGCCCGCCTCTTCTATGCCCATCTCGCTCCCCTTGCACCCAACGCAATTCAAATCACGGCTTCCTATCCAGCTGTAGCTGGCACCACCCAGGCTCAGCTCCAAGCAGCCGTATCAGGCGAAAACGAAGAGTGGTCGGAACTCTATCCCGCCTTTGCCGCCACCGCGAAGGAAGAGGGCTTCCCTGAAGTCGGCCGCACCTTCGAGTGGATCGCCAAGGTTGAAAAGGAGCACGAGTCCCGTTTTGCCCGCCTCTTAAACCGGGTCGAGAACGGCAATGTCTATCGCCGCGACGAGAAAATCCAGTGGCGTTGCCTGGAATGCGGCCACATCCATGAAGGCCCCAATGCTCCCGGTGCGTGCCCTGTGTGCAAAAAGCCCCAGGCGTGGTTCGAGCCTGTGGCCGAAAATTTCTAACTTTCGCAATTTTTCCCAAAAGATGGGGCGGCGCAAGCCGCCCCATCTTTCATGAACGGCCCGGCCGTGCGACCCTATCCTGCAAGGCTCCGCACCTGGCGGGCCCAGATTCGAGGCTTCGATGCTGACCTTGCCACTCGTTCATGCGCTCACCTTTGACGATGTACTGCTGGTTCCCGGCCCTTCGGAGGTTCATCCCAATCAAGTGAGCTTGGCCGCAAAGTTGACTCGGGAAATCCATCTGCGAATCCCTCTGCTTTCTTCAGCCATGGATACCGTAACCGAGGGACGTCTAGCCATCGCACTGGCACAGCAGGGTGGCATCGGCATCATCCACAAGAATCTGCCGATCGCTGCGCAGGCGGAAGAAGTCGACAAGGTGAAGCGCTCCGAATCAGGAATGATTACTGACCCCATCACCATTCGCCCCGATGCGCCCATCCGGGAAGCCGAAGCCATGATGGCCAAGTTCAAGATTTCCGGCGTTCCCGTGGTGGAAAAAGGAAAGCTGGTCGGCATTCTCACCAATCGCGATCTGCGCTTTGAAACTAATCTAGACCTGCTCGTTTCCGATCGCATGACCAAGCAGCCGTTGGTGACCGTTCCCGTGGGAACCACCCTTGAGGAAGCCAAGGTCACCCTGCAGAAGCACCGCATCGAGAAATTGCTCGTCGTGGACGACGAAGGCGCCTTGAAGGGCCTCATCACCGTCAAGGACATCGAAAAATCCATCAACTACCCCAATGCTTGCAAAGACGACATGGGGCGCTTGCGGGTGGGTGCTGCGGTTGGTGTAGGCCCTGATTTGCTGGACCGCGCCAAGGCACTGGTAGCCGCCAAGGTGGACGTGCTGTGCCTGGACTCCAGCCATGGTCACGCCAAGGGCGTGCTCGATGCCGTGCGAAGCCTCAAGAAGAACTTCCCTGGCACGCAACTGATCGCCGGGAATGTCGCCACCTACCAAGGCGCGAAAGATCTCATCGAAGCCGGAGCCGACGCCATCAAAGTGGGCATCGGACCAGGCTCCATTTGCACCACCCGCATCGTCACCGGCGCGGGCATGCCGCAGATCACGGCCATTGCAGAAGCCAGCCGCGCCTGCCGCGAGTTGGGCGTACCCTGCATCGCCGATGGTGGCATCAAGTTCTCCGGCGATATCGCTAAGGCTATTGCCGCAGGTGCCAGTTGCATCATGATCGGCAGCCTCTTCGCGGGCACCGATGAAGCGCCGGGTGAAACGGTCTTCTTCCAGGGGCGAACCTTTAAGGCCTACCGCGGCATGGGTTCCATTGGCGCCATGAAACAGGGTTCCAAAGACCGCTACTTCCAAGAAGGCAAGGACGACACCAAGCTCGTACCCGAAGGCATCGAAGGCCAGGTCCCCTACAAGGGCAAGGTGGCCGACCTAGTCACTCAATTGTTAGGTGGCCTTCGCGCTGGCATGGGCCTCGTGGGTGGCAAAGACATTCCCGATTTCCAAGCCAAAGCCACCTTCGTCCAAATCACCGGAGCGGGCCTCCGTGAGAGCCACGCCCACGATGTAATGATCACGAAAGAAGCTCCTAACTACCGAATGGATTGATTTCCAAGTTTTCCGAATACAAAACAGCGCGGCCGAAGCCGCGCTGTTTTGTATTCGATTGAACTGGTATCAGAAAAAGAGTTTTTGAAGTTCTTCAGCCTGAAGACGATCCGCCTTGGGTGAAGTTTCCTGAATCGATTTCCGGAGCCGGGCGATTTCTTCCTGATACCACTCGACGACGGGTTTGCCGATACGAAGGGCGGGCAGTTCGGCAGCCAGCTCACTGGGTTGAAGGCGCAGCACCCAACCCCGGTCGTAGGGGCTCTGGATGACGATGCCAGGATCACCCTTTAGATTTTCATTGCTGGCCACCACCTTACCGCTGATGGGTGAAGCGAAGGTAAATGCCTCAGACCCTCGCTGGGCGGTGAAGAGTGGTTCACCCTGGCGAAATTCACGGCCATGATCAGGCATCTTGATGGCCGACACCGAGCCCAGTGCCTTGCGGGCGAAATCATCGAGTCCCACACGCACTTGGCCACCCGGCTCGATGCGAGCCCAGGCATGGCCCTTAGCGACAAAGGCACCGCCAGGAACGCAATATTCGTGGCTGGGAGCCGACTCGGCAGCGATGGGAGCGACGATGCGCACGGTGGGCTGTTGCTGGGCTTCGACCCTGGCCTGTCGCTTGATCAGGAGCTTCCGCACAAACTCAGCCAGTTCTTCCGCCGTGAAGGGCTTCTGCACGAATTCGCAGGCGCCATGTTGCATGGTTTCCACGGCGGTTTCAATCGTGCCGTAGCCGGTGACCACCACCACATCAAGATCAGGCCGCAAATGTTTGACAGCCTTCACGACTTCAACGCCATCCATGCCGGGCATCTTGAGATCCGTGAAGACAAAATCGTAATCATGGCGCTGCACTAGGCCGAGAGCCTCGGGTCCCGTTTCCACGGTGTCCACGTTGAAGCCTTCCAGAACCAGGATCCTTCGGAAGGAATCCAAGACCACCGCCTCGTCATCCACCGCAAGGATTCGAGCCTTCGGATTGGCGACTTCGACGCGCTTCAGGCTCTTGGCTTCATCAGTCGAATCCAACCGAATCGCCACATTAAGCACCTCTTCGCGCTTCTGGCGTTCATGCTTTTCACGCAGTCGCCGCGCCACTTCGCGTACGAAGAAATCGATCGCGACAAAGGCCACAAACATTAGGACAACGAGCAGGGCAGTCATGAAAAGGCTCCTATTAAAAAAGGTTATTCACGAAAAAAGATTTTCATCATTCGCGCGAGCAAGGGGTAATCGCACTCGAAATAGCGTGCCTTCCCCAGGCGTACTTTGCACATCGATCGTGCCGTTATGCCCTTCGACAATACTCCAGGTCACCGCCAAGCCAAGCCCTGTTCCACGCGTCCCCTTCGTGCTGAAGAAGGGTTCAAACAAGCGAGGGAGATCCTCGGGCTGAATACCATGACCGTTATCTTGCACTTGCAGTTCGATCAGGCAACGATCACCCGCCTTTTCCTGCGATGGCCAATGGGAGGCATGGCATCCCTTCCGACTGCACCACGTGAAGGGATCCTCGGGCCCCGCCAGAATTTCGATGGTGGGAGACCCGCAAACTTCGCAAACCCGCTCGGGCGCCATCAAGGATTTGTGGCATTCCGGACAGGCGTAGCTGGCAATGGAACCTTCTTCCTGTGGCTCAGGAAAGCGATGGTTGAAATGCCCAAATAAGGGGTCGAAATGGGTGATGAATTCCTTGCCTTTCGCGCTACCCAGGAGCCGCACCGAGGGTAGCCCTTCGATCCGCACCGTTCGATCCAATAGATCGTGACCCTTGGGACAGGACGCCTTCCGAAGAGGCACCTGCCCCCAAGCTGGCAGCGAAAGAGTGCGAGTCCCGATACGAATCACTCCCCCATCGGTCCCAATGGCATCCGCCGCATTCAAGAGCAGATTGACGATCACCTGCTGCATCTGATTGCCGTCGGCATAGGCCGCCGGAAGATCCAGTCCCAAATCAAGGTCCAGGTTCACCGAATTCAGGCTGAGTTGGTTGACCACCACCGCGATGGAATGGCGAACAATTTCATTGAGGTCGGTGGCTTTCCGGGCCGGAGGCATGGGGCGCGCAAAATCCAGCAACTCGCGCACGATGCCGCGGCAACGCTTAGTTTCCCTTACGATTACATCCAGATCATCCTTGGCGGAAGGATCCGATTCAAACCGTTTGGCGAGCAGCGAGGCGTAGGTCAGTACACCTGTAAGCGGATTGTTAATTTCGTGCGCAACCCCCGCCGCTAAGCGCCCCACCGATGCCAGTTTATCGGCTTGGGTCAATTGTCTCTGGGTCTCGGAAAGGCGCTGTGTCATGGCATTAAAGGCCTGGGCCAATTCGCCGAGTTCGTGCTTGGCATTCACCGGAATCGAGGTCGTTAGATCGCCCTTGGCCACGCGCTGCGTGCCCGCCACCAATGCCGCCACGGGACCCACCACCATGCGGCGATTCAGCCACCACAACATGAAGCTACTAGCAACGATCGCCAGCAAGGCCAATCCCACCATCACGCGACGGCTGCGCGCGATTTCCTCATCGGCTTCGGTCATGGAGACGTTCACATCGAGCACGCCCAGAATCATCTGGTTCGGATTGTGTGCGTGACAGGCTGCCGTAGAACACGAAGGCTCGTTGGGAATCGGGTTAATAATGCCGAGCACCCGAGTGCCATCCGAGCCACGGAAGAGTCTAGCTCTGGCATGAATATCAAGTTTCTCCAGAGGCCGCCCTTCGGCATGGCAGGCGTAGCAGGCCTCGGCTTGCTTATCCAAGGTGGTGCCGGTCTCACCCTTCGCCGAGGAAAACATGATCCGCCCCTCTTTGTTAAAGAGACGGACCTTGCGAAGCCCTTCCTGGTGCATATCGCCAA
>JAUYES010000016.1 GCA_030691225.1 Holophaga sp.
ACAGCAGGTTACACAGTTCTCCATGGACCTTGAGATCAAAAACTGGCAGCTAGAAGAAGCCCGGGACGAGGCCGTTCGCTTGGCCGGGCTTAAGTCAGAATTTTTGGCCAACATGAGCCACGAGATTCGCACGCCCATGAACGGCATCATCGGCATGACCGATCTCATGGTTTCCACCTCGCTCACCGAGGAACAAACCGATTACGCCCATACCATCCGTTCTAGTGCTCGAACCCTTCTGCATCTCATCAACGATATTCTCGATTTTTCCAAGATCGAGGCGGGGAAACTCGAATTGGAGTCATCACCTTTCGATTTACAGGAATTGCTCGATGACCTGCTAGCCGTACTCGGCGTAAAAGCCCACGGCAAGGGCCTGGAGCTGCTCGCCCTCGTATCAGGCGATACTCCCACGCGCCTAATGGGTGATTCCGTGCGGGTGCGCCAGATTCTGACCAACCTCACGGATAACGCCCTCAAGTTCACTGCGGAGGGCGCTGTCACGATCCATGTAAAGCCCGAGCGCCTCGAGGAATCCAGTGTTCTTCTGCGTATTCAGATCCAGGACACGGGCATTGGCATGAGCCCCGAGGTAGCCTCCAAGCTGTTTCAATCGTTCTACCAAGGCGATACCAGCACTACCCGCAAATACGGGGGCACCGGCCTCGGGCTCTCCATTTGCAAGCGTCTCGCAGAGCTCATGGGCGGCGAAGTTGGAGTGGAGAGCCAGCCCGGCGTAGGCAGCATCTTTTGGTTCACGATTCGTGTGCAGATCCAACCTGAACCAGAAATCAAATGGAAGCCCGAACGACCCTGCCACTTCTTCCTGGCTGGTTTACCTCGAGCCACGGGGGAGATCCTGGAATCGCAATTGCGTGCTTGGGGGCTGGATGCCGAACAGGTTCAGACACCCGATCAAGCCCTTACACAACTGAAAGCCATCGGGACCACCGACGCCATTCTGCTGTTCCACCCCAAAGGGCCCTTCGCTCTGGAAGAATTTCGGACTCAATTGGCCAACGCATCCTTCCCCAACCTGCGGCAGATAGCCGTGCGTTCCTTGTATGAAAAGGAAGCGGAAGCATCTGGCCAAACCCTTCCGCTCCCCCTGCGCAAATCTCATCTTCGGGCACTTTTGGATCGCCGAATAGACACGCAAGCCGTGCCTTTGCCCCCCGTGCACGTGCGGGCACCCCTTGTGGTGGGGACGGATAATTCGGCTCTCAAGCTACTTTTAGCCGAAGACAACTTAGTGAACCAACATGTGGCGATGGCCATACTTAAGAAGCTCGGCCTGGGCGCCGACCTTGCGAACAATGGCCGTGAAGCCGTGGAGGCAGTGAAGAACAAGGATTACGACTTGGTACTCATGGATTGCCAGATGCCCGAAATGGACGGCTTCCAGGCCACTCGAACGATTCGGGAACACGAAGCTGGCAAGCGCCACGTGGCCATCATCGCCATGACCGCCAATGCCATGCAAGGGGACCGGGAGCGCTGCCTGGAAAGCGGCATGGATGACTACCTCCCCAAACCCGTCACAATCGATAACCTCAAAAACGCGCTACGCCAGTGGCTTCCCGTCACTCCAGCGCCCAATGGGTAGCCTGCGCCATGTCAACCTCTGAACGCCTACTTGAAGATGCCCTGTCCATCCGCATGCTGTTTCAACGGATGCTTATGGCCAATGAACAAGTGACCATGGCTTTCCGCACGGAGCGGCGGGAATTCACGCTGCTTGGGCTAGAAGGCGAGAGCTTAGCCTTGGCCATGGAGCGCCCCGAATTCGAAAACTGGAAACTGGCCCCAAGCGAAAAAGTCTCCCTAAGTTTGGAAGAGCGAGGCTTGAAATACGAGGCCGTAGCAACCTGCCAGGCGCTGGGCCGCACCGATGATTTATCAGCATGCAAATTGGATCTGCCACGCGTCTTGCGCCGAGCCGATTCCCACCGCTTAGTGGATTTTGCCCCAACGGAAGACCTGCCGCGGGGCACCTTCTCCAATGCCCGCAATGTCCTGCTGGACGGCCAAGTCACCGGTTTTGGCCGCCAAGGTTTAGAACTTTCGTTGCTCGATCCTCGACAAAAAATTCAGGATTACTTCCGTATCGGTGAAGAATCCACTCTGGACCTGCCCTTGGGCGGTGATCTTCATTTGGTGGCCCCAGCACGAGTCGCCTACGTGGATGATCGCGTTGTCGGCCTGGAATTTACCGAAAAGGCCGATCGGGATCTTCTGGGCAGCTACCGCACATGGCTGGATGGACAAGAGCGCATTCAAGCCCAAAAGGATCGCGAAGACTACGAATCAGGTGGCCGCAAAATCACTCGCCGGACCGGAGCCGATCTACCGCCGGCCCGATTGTTGATGGATCGGGACCCACTCATCCTGTTGCTTACGGAAAATGAAGATTTCGCACGCCGCGCCGCCGAGAGCCTTGGTCGAAAATTTGGTTTTCTGGCCCTGGACTACATCAAAGGCAACGTGGTACCGCTGCTCAAAGATTGGAACGTTACCTCTAATGACTGGGGCCGCATCCGCCTCATCCTAGTTCACAATCGCCTACGACTGGCCAGCCCGCTCGAACTCTGCCGTCAGCTGGTCGAGCAGGAAAAATGCACGCTTCCGATTCTGCTAGTGGGAACCGAAGATGACCTCGACCTCAAGCGCGTGCGCGCCCTGGAAGCCGGAGCCGTGGATTATCTTTCGGTCGAGCCCTTCAAGATTCTTTCCGTGCTTAAGAAACTAGACGAGACAGTGCGACTCTTCGCAAACTAGAAGGCGTTTCTGCCCACAAAACACTTTTGGTTTCTTTGTTCGCGCCCCAATCGCGAAATCAACGTTAGGAATGCCCATGAGTTATCGCGTGTTCATGCTGGGCTTTGCCCAGGGTTTCGCTATCCCGGAAGCCTTGATCCCAGCCTGGCCACGCCTCGCCACGAAACACCTCGGCTCAGGGTAGCAGCGGGGGCCGCAGAGGGGCATCATTCCGAAGTGCTTCCATCAATGGATGATGTCATCCTCAGGAAGGGTCCAATCTCACTGCCTACCGACGAAAATCCATGCAGTGATATGGTCGCATTCCTATCAAAATACCACTGGAGGACCGCCGATGAGCCTTCCACAACTCAAACACCCTGGATACACCATTGAAGACTGGAAGACCTGGGAAGGACACTGGGAATTAATTCATGGGCTTCCTTACGCCATGACGCCAGCGCCGAGTCCCGATCATCAGCGGGTCAGCTTCCGCATACAGACGGCGATCAATAACGCCTTGGAGGAAGCAATGCGCAAGAGCGGCAGTGGAAATTGTGAAGTTTTGAGTGCGCCCTTAGATCTCTTCCTTCCCGGCGAAGAGAGCGTCTATCAACCTGATCTGGTGGTTGTGTGCGATCCCTCGAAGATAACCAAGCGTGGGATTGAGGGCGTCCCTGATCTGATATGCGAGATTCTGAGTCCAAGCACGGCAAGCAAGGACCTGGCGAAGAAGCGATGGAGCTACGAGGGCGCTGGGGTGCCTGAATACCTAATCGTCGATCCCGATGAGCAATTCGGCTTATTGCTGCGCCTGGAAGCTGGGCGATACGAGGAAGCCGCCCGCGTGGAATGGGGTGCCGTGGTGGCGCTTCTCGCCGGGAAACTGCCTATCACTCTGGGATAGGGATGCACCCTGGCGCGTCCCACCGTTGATGATGTCCTTCACATTCCCAAGGACCGCCGCCGGAGATGATCCACCCAATCTCGAACATCATCCCGATCGCCCTGGGAGGCGTTCTGCCATGGAAGCGTTGCCCAGATCATCCGCAATGCCCAGGAGGATCAGGCAGTTCCCGTTCATCGAAGCAATGGGCGGGGAGTGTACCTGATTCATGAGAGCATCTCGGCCATGGAACCACGGTCGAGGCCCAAGAACCGACAAATGCTCCTGGCCAGGGCCTTCGGGGGTTCAGCGCTCTGTTTCGCCTTGTTGGCCATGTTGTCTTTCATGGAGAGCAACCCCCTGACTGGCGCCTGGGCCCTGGCCTTCCTCGGAATCTTCCTCTCCGTGGGGTCGGTGGTGGTGGCGTGCATCTTTCGCAGCCGGGCGCGGAAGATGGAGTCGCTGCTCTCATCGGAGAGGCTACTGGCCACCTGGGAACTGGACGATGGGATGCTGCAGGCCTACGTCGCCCTCCTGCGAGCAGAGAGCACAGGAAAGAGCCGCGCACTCATGTGGGTTGTCGGAGTGCTCTTCGCGATGGTGACGCTGGTGTTCCTTTTCCTTCTGGAAGAGAAGGACATGGCCGGGTTCGCCCTGATCATGGGGTCGATCCTGCTGCTCGTGTTCGGGGCATCGCGTTTTTTCCCCTGGTTCTACGCTCAGCGGAACCTGAAGGGAGATCGGCAGGTGCTGATTGGAGGCCGCTACCTGTACATCAATGGCTATTTCCACGACTGGGCCTATCCACTCTCCGGATTAAGCAAAGTCGCTCTTCTGAAGAAACCCTTCTGGGGACTACACGTGGTCTACTACTACACGGATCGCACCCTGCGTCACACGCACGCATTGAAGATCCCTGCTCCTGCGGACTTGGATCTACGAAAGCTGCTGGAGGACATCAGAGCCGCGAACCGCGCCGATGCCCCCTCGGATGCTGTCGAAATGGACTCCGCGCCAGACTAATCAGCAGCAGACCAACTCCGATCAGGATCACGTTTCCGACAGAGAAGCGGGTTAGGCGCTCGAGCAGGTGGAGTCGAGGAAACGCTTCGAGGTACCGGATGGCAACGGGCCCAGTCAAGCAAGGTGCTTGGTAGGAGGTGCCGACCAGGGTCGCGCTGCCGTGAATGATCTGACCGTAGGAAGTCGCGAAATGGTAGCCCACACCGTAGTCATAGCGATTCCGGGCCATTTCGTTGCGCTCTCCCCCTTGTCGTCGCACCGCCGTGATGGTTCCCGTGGTGCGGGCTCCGATGATCCCCAGCAAGGGAGCAAGGCTGGCGTACCCCGCTAGGAGCAGCCCCATGCTCACCAGGAATATGCGGAGGGTCCACGCCTTCATGATTCAACCTCTGTCTCTGAAAAAACCCCGGCTCGGAAACGGGAGCCTCAGCCTTCTGGGGTTTCCGTGTGCCTTTGGCTCCTAATCAGAACCAGGGTGCTGGGCCTAGCCTGGCGGGCTTA
>JAUYES010000017.1 GCA_030691225.1 Holophaga sp.
CGAGGCTCGAAGCCCAGAATGCTGTAGCGAGCGAGATGGCGGCCACCTTCCACGCTCTCCAGTAGGAAACCTTTCAGGCCGAGCCGTCGCGCAGCCACAAGAATGCCCACTGGAGTGAGGGTGTCGGCCGCCATGGTGCGATGCAGCGGAATCAGGTTGGGCGCCTCGGAAAGGGTCATGGAAAACTCCGAAAAGGGTGGTTTTGGGTAAACGCAAAAAGGCCCGCCTTGAAATCGGCGGGCCTCGAATGGAGTTTTGCGTAGTCTAGGTTCTAGCCTCGCAAGACACACCTCGCCCGTCGGGGGTCATTTGCCACCACCACGCCTGACGGATGAAGAAAGTGCGGAACATGAAAATCCTTTGAAGTTTACAACTTTGGGGGAATGACCTTCCCCCTGTCAACCGAATTACGCTTCGAGCAGGGTCGCCTTGAGGATCTGGTCACCCTGACGAATGGACTGCACAACCTTGATATCCTCTTCGCCCACGCACTTGCCGAAGACGGTGTGAACGCCGTCCAGATGCTGGACATTGCGCTTATCGCCATTCACGACGAAAAACTGGCTGCCGCCTGTGTCCTTGCCCGCATGGGCCATGGAAAGGGCACCCAGCTCGTGCTTGTGGGGGTTGCCTGCGGTTTCACACTTAATCTTCCAGCCGGGACCACCGGTGCCAGGCATGCCGCCAGCGCCTTCGCGGGTGTTGGGGCAACCGCCCTGGATGACGAAATCGGGGATGACGCGGTGGAACGTTAGGCCATCGTAAAAACCAGCTTCGATCAGCTTCACGAAGTTACCCACGGTGCCTGGGGCAGCTTCGGAAAACAATTCGACGTTGATGTCGCCCTTTTCGGTTTGGAATAGCGCTCGGGTCATGGTCGGCTCCGGGTCCGCAGCTTGCGGAAGCTTCAGGATAGCTTGGATGAACCTTCTTCGCGCAATCCGCACTGGATGTTGTTCCCAGGAAGCGCAGGAAAGGCTAGTCTCAAATGATCGGAGGTTCCATGAAGGTTTCCCGGCTGTCGGCCCTATTCGCCACCACCTTGGTGTTGATGACGGGCGTTGCCTGCACCAACAAAAAAAGCGTAACCATGCCCACAAAAAAGGTGGCGGCTGGAACGGCCCATTTCCAATTCGCACGCAAGGTCCAAGGCCCACTGGAATTGACTCTGGATGGCATCCGGGTTCCAGTCGAGCCGACCAAGAAAAATAAGAAGGCCCGCGCTCTCATGATCACGGGCCTCACGCCTGGCAAGCATCGGTTCTTTTTGTATAGCCCCCGCGATGCATTTGGTCCCGATCAGGGCGAGTTTGAAATTGCCGCCGGGAATGGAGCCTACGTCATGACCTTTGCCCAGGCGTTTAACGCTGTGCTTTATGGCAAGCCCGATGCCCTCGCCCCCGCCGAAGGCATTCCCGGCGTAAGGGCTTACCTCGTACCCTAAATGAAAATCGGCAAGGCCATCGCCCTTTCTGCCGCCACTGGCCTGCTGGGCATCTCGCTATTTGTCGCTTGGAAAACGAGGGCTGTCGCCTGGGAACTCACGGATCCTCCGTTCTATCACCCACAACCCCTGGAGCGGGTTCAGAAAACCTATGCAGAACTTGCCAAGGGTGACGGCGCGGATCCCGGCGGAACTTGGCATTCCGAAAATGTCGAAGAACTTCAGCTTTGGGCCTTGCAGCGCGCTCAGCCTGCCAAGGGCACCGTTTTGTTGCTCCATGGGTTTGGCGATGATCGCTGGGGCACCAGCCCCGCCTTGCGGTGGTTTCCCAACCTAAACGCAGCGATCTTCACCTACCTAAGGCGAGACGATGCGTTGCGCTCTGGCGGGCGCACTCCCTTTGTGACCTTTGGCGCGCGCGAATCCGAAAATATCGTCAAGATCGTTCACCACCTGGAAGCCAGTGGCACGCCACGGAGCCAAATCATCCTGATGGGCCGCAGTCTTGGCGCCAGCGTTGGATTCTTAGCCCTCACAAAACTCGAAGCAGAAGGTTCACCGCTAGGTGGTTTCATCTGGGAAGGCGCACCCGCCTCCAGCCGTGACTTCGGCGAACGTTTGGTTCGCGGAGGAAAGGACCGTTTTTGGCATCCGATTCTGGCACCCGTCATCGGCGATTTAGGTAGTCGCTGGGCAGCGAAACGAGGCCAATACCAGCGCGAGGACACCGACCTACCGCGCGCAGTTGGGAATCGGCGGCTGGCGACCCCCAGCCTTTGCTTCCTCGCCACCCAGGACCGCCTTGCCCCGCCCGCTGTTCAGCGCGCACTCGCATCCCAATTTCATCAGATTCAAGTCGTGGAAGTGCCGACGTGGCACCTCCACTGTGCCGAAGTGCTGGGTCCCGATTATGCCAAAGCGATCCAGGAATCCGTTACCGCTTGGCTGAAGTAGAAAGGCCCTTATTCGCCCGCGAGATTCCAATCCAGCCTGTCTGGTTCTGGAAGAGAGGAACCAACACGGATATCTCCAGACTGAAGCAATTCGGGGATTTTCATCGGAATCAAGGATTTGATTCGATCGGGATCGCCCTCAGGGGTTGGAAACAATCCCACCCAAGCATTTCGGCCACCGCGTTTGGCAGCAAACAAGCAGTGATCTGCAATATCCAAGACCTGTTCCCAGGGTAGATGGCTTGGCTTGTCAGGCAGGAACGGAAAGAAGGTGAAGCCTACGGAACAAGTCCGGTGGAGCTTGGTCCCATCTTCCAGCACGAAAACGTAATCCTCCATCTGCGACCGGATTCGCTCGGCGAGTATTGCGGATTCGCCACGAGCCGCATTGCGAGCCACTACCAAAAATTCTTCTCCGCCCCACCGCACCACCGTGTCGGAATCGCGAGTGGCGTTGCGGAGGATTTCTGCAACCCCCTGTAGGACACAATCCCCCGCAGCATGCCCGTAGTGATCGTTCACAAATTTGAAGTGATCGATATCCACCATCAGAAACACCAGATCGATATTCAGCAGTAGGCGATCATTTCGACTACTAACGACATCGCGGTGGACCCGCTGGACTTGGGCGACATCCTCGGGCATGCAGACGCCCAAATAACGGCGGTTTCGAAGCCCGGTGAGTGGATCGGTCAGGCTTTGATTGCGAAGAGCTTCGTTGGCCTCAACCAGTTCGGAGGCCTTCGCTTCCACTTCTCGAGTCCGCTCGGCCACCATGGCTTCCAGGCTGCGGTTGCGCCGACGTAAAGCCGCCACTCGGGAACGCAC
>JAUYES010000030.1 GCA_030691225.1 Holophaga sp.
AAGCGTGCCGGAATGTACGCTGCCGAACTGGGGACCGATGCCGCTTGCGATCGAACGCTGCGGGGCATTGGCAAAGGCTTCAAGTTCTTCGATGCCCTTGAGGTGAACCGTGCCTTTGTGGCAGAAAGAGTCCCCTGCGCGCATTTTGTGATGTTTGGCGGGCCGGGTGAGACTCTCGAAACCATCGAAGAAGGTTTGGCCAACCTTGAGCTGCTGGAGAATACCGTGGTGTTTGCCTTTACAGGACTGCGGATCCTGCCGGATACCCCTTTGTATACGTTAGCGATCCAAGAGGGCGTTTTGGCCAAAGATGCTCCGCTGCACGAGCCCGCTTTTTATCACTCGCCCCAAGTGGACCGGGCCGTGATGAACGCCATGATTGCCAACTCTTTTCAGGGGCGCCGCGATCGGTTTTTTCCGCCGGAAACCTCTCAGCGTGTGAGAACGGTCATGTCGCGTTTTGGCTATAAGGGCCTGCTCTGGGACTCCATCATTCGGTTCCCCAAGATCCCTGTTCTCCCCTCAACTTGAAGGCCGAGGTTTCACCATTCTGAACCGGAACAAAATCCTCCTGGTCCATCCTCTGGGATACAAGGCCGACGCTGCCTCCAAGGATATTTCACGGGTGGCCAACATCATGCCGCCTTTGGGGCTGGCCAGCATGGCGGCCTATCTGGAACAGCGGGCGATGCGGGCCGATATCATCGACTGCTACGCCATTCCCGATTCTGATCAGGCCATCCTGAATTATTTGCGATCCGAAAAGCCCGCCTTCATTGGCTTCAGTTGCACGACTTCGAGTTTTTTGGATGGCATCCGCATCGCGAAGCTGGCGCGAGAAGTTCTTCCCGATATTCAAACGGTGTTTGGCGGGCCTCATGTTTCTGCGCTGAAGGAAAAACTCTTCGCGGACTATTCCGCCATGGATTATTCCGTGGTGGGTGAAGGCGAAATGACTCTCCATAACCTGATGCTCAATGGCGGTGAGGCCCCCGCCGAAGTGAAAGGCATCATCTATCGGGATCGCCAAACGGGCGAGGCTCGTTTCACGGGCTATCCAGAAAAGGGCCTGGAACTGGATGATCTGCCCTTTCCTGCCTACGAGAAGCTGGCGGGTTTCCCCAACTCCTACATGCTCCCGATCTTTAACTATCCCAAGGTTCCCAACGCCAGCTGCATCTCCAGCCGGGGTTGTCCCTATGCCTGCAGCTATTGCGACCGCTCTGTGTTTCGAAGAAGCTTTCGCTTTAATTCGGCGGAGTACCTTTACGCACACCTTCGGCACTTGCATGAAAAATTCGGTGTTCGGCACATCAACTTCTACGACGATCAATTCACCTTCAACAAGAAACGCGTCGAAGAATTCACCGATCTGATCCTGCAAAACCCCTTGGGCATGACCTTCAATTGCGCCGTTCGCGCCGAGCATATCGATGCGCCGTTACTCACCCGCATGAAGAAGGCCGGTTGCTGGATGATGAGCTTGGGTATTGAATCGGGTGATGAGGAATTGCTCGCCCAGCATCGCCAGAATGCCGATCTGGATCACCTTGCCACCAAGATTCGCATGATCAAGGACGCCGGCATTCGCACCAAGGGTCTGCTGATGATGGGGCTGCCGGGCGAAAACGAAGAAAGCATCCGCCGCAGCATGGCCTATGTTTTTTCGCTGCCCATCGACGATTTCAATCTGGCCA
>JAUYES010000576.1 GCA_030691225.1 Holophaga sp.
CTTTTCGCCGATGGCCGCCGTGCGCACGATGAAGCCTTCTCCGGGCAAGGCATGGCTCTTGATGAGTTGCCGAAGCCGTTCCCGTTCTTCCCCATCCGTGATCTTGCGGCTAATGCCCACATGCTCGACACCAGGCATGAAGACCAGAAAGCGCCCAGGGAAGCTGATATGCCTGGATAGCCGCGGCCCCTTGGTGCCGATGGGATCCTTAACCACCTGCACGAGCACTTCCTCCCCCTCTTTGACCGGGGGCAGGGTTACGGGCAGCGAGGCGAACTCCAGGGCGGTCTCTTTGTCGTCCTCTTCGGCAATCTCCTCAACGCCAAGGCGATGGGCCTCCAGTTCGTCGAGATAGAGAAAGCCATCCTTAGAGCCACCGATGGCCACAAAGGCGCTTTGCATCCCCTGAAGGAGCTTGGCTATACGCCCTTTGTAGACATCGCCGACCTGGCTGACATGGAAACTACGTTCAATGAAGAGCTCGCACACCTGCCCGTTCTCAAGAAGGGCGATGCGCGTCTCCAGGGGGGTCGAATTGACCACCAGGGACCGGCGGACTTCCATAGCTGTAACCTCTCTTTGAATTCGGCGAAGACGCAGCACGCGGCTTCCCAAACCCCACTGGGACATACCAGCCCAGGGGACCTCCATTTTTTACCATCACCCCAACAGCCTGGGAAGGGTTTATGCAAAATATCAATCAAAAGCATTGGCCAACGCCGGGGTTCGTTCTTGGCATTCCTTGGAGGTAATGCGATTGCGCTCATCCACGAAAACGATCTTGGGCTGGTGACGCTTGGCTTCCTCTTCACTCAGGTAGCCATACGCCGCAAGAATTACGAGGTCTCCCCGAGCCACCAGATGGGCGGCCGCCCCGTTGATGCCCACCTCTCCAGACCCAGGGATGCCCGGAATGACGTAGGTGGAAAGGCGCGAACCATTGGTGATGTCGTAGATATCGATCTTCTCGTTTTCCATGAAGCCCGCGGCCTCGATCAGCAATGGATCGATGGTGATCGAACCTACGTAATCAAGATCGGCCCGAGTGACGGTGACGCGATGAATTTTCCCAAGTAGAAATTGTCGAAGCATGCCCACCTCCGGGTCCAGGCCTCTCAAGGAGGTCCCGGCCTATCTATAGGATGCAGCCCACAGGGGCCGAGGTCCAAAAAAACAATCGTTAGTCCATTTCCAAATGGCTAATAAATTGGGCCGAATCGGGATCGGGAGTTAGTAGCACGTTATCGATCAAGCGAGTCTTGCCCACAACGGCGGCCACACACATAGCGGCAGTGCGGGTCACGACTGACCCCAGGGTTTCTAGGGATTGCGTATCAACCAATTCGAGGTATTGCATTTCATCCACTTCGGTCATCTGCTCACGGGCGATGGTCAACAAGCGCTCCGAACGCCTTTCGCCTTCACGGAAAGCGGTTTCAGCCGCCAACAGGCCGCGACTCAGACAAACGGCCCGGAGCCGATTCTCGGGGCTCAGATAGGCATTCCGACTGCTCAGCGCCAACCCATCGGCCTCGCGAATGGTTGGTGCCACAACAATATCTACCGGAAGATTCAGATCACGCACCACTCGGCTAATGATTACCGTTTGCTGCAAGTCCTTTTGGCCAAAGAAGGCCAGATCTGGCTGAACCATGTTGAAGAGTTTCACGACGATGGTGGCGACCCCGCGAAAGTGCCCAGAACGGTGCTTGCCGCAGAGCACAGTCCCCAGTTCGCCAGGCTCGACCACGGAACAAAACCCCGTAGGGTAGACTTCCGCGGCCTCCGGCATGAAAAGCACGGAGACTCCATGCTTCAAGCAAAGTGCCTGGTCGCGCTCGAGGTCCCTCGGATACTGAGCCAGATCCTCGGAGGGGGCAAACTGCGTGGGATTTACGAAAACCGATACTACGGTGTGATCACAGCGAGCCGTGCTCTGCCGAATCAGGGCCGCGTGGCCCTCGTGCAGGTAGCCCATGGTGGGAACGAAACCGATGCGAGAACCACCCTCACGCAATGCCTTGAGTAAGGCGCGTAACTCAGGGACGGTTCGAACGATTCGCATAGACAAAGGGATGACTCCTGTTCACGTTTTTTGGGGTCGGACGCTCAGATTTTCGGGGGCGCCCATGTGCTCAAGAGCTTCCGTGTGGCCTCTGGCAGAATATAGGATTCGGCGGGACCCGGATAGTCACCTTCACGTATATCATTGGCCCAATTTGACATAGCATCGACCATCAAGGCGTAGCCATCCAAGTATTTTCGAACAAATTTAGGCGCATCCCCAGGCAGCAAACCCAATAGGTCATGAAATACCAGGACTTGACCGGAACAATTCGGGCCAGCACCGATGCCAATCGTTGGAATTTCCAGGGCGTCAGTAACTCTGGCCGCCAGATCCGCCGGAATGCCCTCTAGCAGCATCCCGAAGCAACCTGCATCCTGAAGCCTCAAGGCATTCTCGATAAGGGCGATGGCTGCCTGGCCTTCCTTGCCCTGAACCTTGTAGCCCCCCATGGTGTGGATGGATTGCGGCGTGAGCCCCAAATGCCCCATCACGGGGATCTCGGCCTCCACTAGCGCCTTGATCATCGGGATTCGGACCAATGCGCCTTCCAATTTGACACCCTGAACACCAGCCCGCAGAAGAGCCCCACCATTCCGAACGGTATCCTCCACGCTTACGTGGTAACTGAGGTAGGGCATATCGGCCAGAAGCAGCGCCCTGGGGCGGGCGCGAACCACCGCCTGCACATGGTGGAGCATCATTTCTAGCGTCACGGGAAGCGTATTTTCAAACCCGAGACAAACATTGCCAAGGCTATCGCCGACCAGAATCGAGTCCACGCCGGCTGCATCGGCAATATGAGCCGTGGGCACATCGTAGGCCGTTGTCATGACGATTCGGCGGCCCTGGGCCTTGAATCGGGCGAGATCCGGTACGGTGACTTGGGCTCGGGACTTGGAGATGTGACTCATGAATCTCCTCGCAAGGAACCCGGCAACGGAGATGTGATCTGAGTGGGAGTCCATTCTGCCAATGGGTCCACGCGCTCCGGGAGAACAAATCGGAGGCCTACGGCTTCCACGGCTTGACGAAATTGGTGCATATCGGGCCGGCCCAGGAAAGCCATGCCGTGAGCTTCGGGAACCCGCGACCAGAGTTCCTGGAAAGTCCCAAAGGCCTCCTGAAGTCGGGATCGGGCGCCGAGTTTCTCGCCTCGGTTCAGAAGCAAGGCGGAGCTCTGGGCACTGGCTTCCAGAGCCACGGCCAGACACTTCAGGTCCCGCGCAGCGGATTGCACTTCACTCCAAGCCGCGAGACCTTCGGCCACTAGAGCATCCGAGCGTTCTGGTGCGGCCATCAGCAGCAAGGCATGAGCCCGCTGCCATTCCATTTCCAGCCACCGTGAGCCGGAACCCTCCACAGGGGCCTTCAGGTGCTCAAGCTCCGCCCAGGTGGTTTCCATTGAGCGCGGGGAACCCCCCTTCAAGGCCGCGAGGGCTTCCGCCTGAAGTTCCCGAAGCCGCGAAATGCGCTCCCACCAGAGCAATCCCACCTCCTCAAACAGCGTGGCCGCGGCCCTAAAGAGACGGCCTGCATCCTCTGCAGAACCCCGAAAACTGGCAATCTCACCCTGGAGGAAGGCGAATTCGCCTCGCTCGGCAACGGTCAGGTGCTCGGGAGGCATGCCTAATACCTTGAGCAATTCCATTTCGGCCTCAACGGCCTCACCCAGGGCCGCGAGCGTGCGGGCCCGCCAGACTCGGGCACGAGCCGTGCCGACCTTATCGCCCAAGGCGATGAACCGCCCCAGCCCATTTTCAAGGTGCTGAAGAGCCGTTCCTAGGTTCTGCTCAAGGCTCCGGAAAATTCCAATATCAAGATGACACTGCCCTTGCTGCTCCAGGTCATCCAGCATGCGTGCCGCATGCAGGGCCTCATGCAGATGGTCGTAGGCAAGATCGGACTGCCCCATGGCGAACCGGGTATGGGCGAGCACCCCGTGCACCTCGGCTCTTCCATCTAAATCGCGGTCACGCTCCAGGAGGCGCTGGGCCGATTGCAGAGTATTGATGGCCCGCTGAAATTGACCCTTTTGGTGCTGGCCACGACCCTGCTCCACCAGCAGCGCAAAGCGATCTCGGGGTTCGCTCATTTCACTCTCGGGACCAAGCACCTGCAACCCTTCTTCGAAGGCCTTATTGCCCTTGCCTTGGAACCCGGCCAGCATATGGACCCTTCCCAGGGCCAGGAAGAGTCGAGCCTGCTCGGGATGATGCGGCATTCCAGCAAGAGCCTCGGCCCCGACCTGAATCGCTCTCATGGCCGAAGGGAGATCCCGCATTCGTATTTCCAACAACGCACGCTTGCGCATGATCCTTGCGGATTGGCCCCGAATTGCGTCACTAGGGTTCGGGCATGCCTTCAAGGCATCTTCCGCCAAGCCCAGGGCATCCAGCGCAAATTCCCGAGGCGACCGGGTTGCCAGAACCGCCGCAGGCACTCGACCCCCAAGGGTTCCTAGGGTCCAGGCATCCGCCAGAAATTCCCATAAACGTGCCCGTTGGGCTGGGCTTGGATCCAGCTTCAAGGCCTGATTCACAACGCGCTCGGCATCATACGGAGGCGGTGGATCTTCCTCGATGGCGCGCAGAACGTGTGCCAAGGCCGATTTTTCATCGGAGGCCAAGGATTGCAATCGAACGGAAAGCACGGGCCTTCCCGCGGCTTCACCCAAGGCTCGCAAAAGCGATTTAGCGATGCGCCTCGTTTCTGGGGCCGAACATCCCGTCAATGCTAAGTCCTGGATTCGAGGGTCCGCTAGGGAAGCCCGCCCATCCTTGAGGTGGACAAGGCGCGCGCTAACGGTCGCCCGAAGGGCTTCATCCAGCGGATCTCCGGCGATGCCCAGGGCCATTCCTAAAGTCCGAGGCTCTAGGGGTTGATCAGCCAAAGCCAGGGTGCGTGCCACGGCCAGGCCCGAGGGCCCGATCCGCTGCAGCCGGCCCGCAAGGATCTGCACACCAAGATCCTCGTGGATCTTGAGATTCCCCATGCCACCTGGAGCCGGAGCCCATCCGCCTGGGCCCCATTGGAGCGTTCCATCCAATTGAGCGCTCTCCAGGATGCCGCGCAGGAGCCCTGGATTACCAAGACTGGCGTTGAGTATGGCCAAGCGAAAGGATTCTGGCAGGGTGTGGGTACCGAGCAAATCGGCGACAACATGACGCAGATCAGAATCCTCGAGGCGACTCAAGGTGACGAAGGAAACCACGGGGTTCCCCTTCATCGGTCCGAGGAATTCTCTCTGGGCACCCGATTGTCCTGCCGCTGCCAGGGCAAAAAACCAGGGCAAAGTGGACTGAATGGCTAACGTCGAAAGCAAGCTCTGCAGATCGTCTTCGGCACGATCAACATCCCTCACAAAAAGCATCCGGGGATGAAGCCCTGTGGCGAAGGCGAAGACCTCGAGAGCGGCCTGAATTTCCCGAGGCTCTAAAGCAACGCCACCGGGGGTCGCCTTGCGGCCACCGCGCAAGAAGGCAAAGGACTCAAGTCTGCGAGCCAGGATCCGGGCCGTTTCGGGATGACCGGCATAGAAGTCGGCCTCGAAGCCGCGCAACAGATCCTGAAGCAACCGCGCGAAAAAATTTCCTGCGGTTTCCTTGTGTTCTACCTCGTAGGCCCCGACCCATATGCCTTCGGTCTCCGCGGCGGCGGCAGTCCAATCGGCCAGCGGATCCTGCCCTAACCCCTCTTCACCGGTGAGCACCAGAACCCGCTCCATGGGTGCCGGAGCATTGAGCCCGAACACCAGGGATTTCAGGTAGGTCAATTCTTGGGAGCGACCTCGAACAGGCCGAGCCAGATCGTCGGAAATCTCAGGAGCCTGCTCCCAGAGCCGAGGGCCGTCAAGATTGCCCGACCCCTTCATGCCCTCTAGGACCCCTTCAAGGTCTTTCCATTCAAAGGGCGCCTTACCAAGCACCATGGGCACCAGAATGCGTCCAGGATGAAGGCGGATGGCATGGGGAGACAAGAAACGTTGGTGGTGGCTGCGAGCCAACAGGCCATTCAAGTGAAGCAGAAAGGATTTCCGGCATGCGGGCGACCATTCTGGCCAGACATCGGAAAGCGCCACGCCGGGCAGTTCCTGCAGGAACCAGGCTCGATCCTCCCCAAAGCCAAAGCGACAACAGGCTGGATCCATGGCCTCTGCATCGAGGAACCGCTGTAGGTAGGTCTCTCGAAGCTGGTCCAATTCTGGAACAGAGGGGCGCGTTGCCCACCGCTGGCAAAGAATGGACCCTCCGCCATCCTGGTTCTGCACAAGATGCCACGAACACGAACCGTCTGGGGCCTCCCCCACGTCCGATTGCGGCACGTACCAACGACCCCCTAGCAGCCAGTCCCGACTCATAAGCCGATCACGGGAACCAGCGCGGTTCGGATCATGGAGCAGGAAGAGGGCATGGGGTCAGTCTATCAGAATGTGGCTTATATAAAATTTGTGTCCGAGCAAAACAGGCCTCATTTCCAAGGGCTTCGAAGATAAATCCCCATCCAAAAAGCCATCCAGTGTAAAAAAGCCGTGAACAAGTGATGACAATCCGGCGTCCCATTCGAGACGGTTCCATTCCATCTGGAGGGGGCTGACTCGGTACCTCTGGAGGTTTTACATGCATCTTTTTGACCGCGCATTCCGTCTCGTCCTGCCTTTGGGCGCAGTCGCGGTGCTGGGAACGGTCCTCGCGGTGGGTTGGTTCACTCAGCCTGATCGCTATGCCAAGGGCTTTGCACCGCAGCAACCCATTCCCTTTTCCCATCAGCTCCACGCGGGAACACTCAAGATGTCCTGCACCTACTGCCATTCCGGGGTCACCAAATCCAGAGCGGCCGGCATCCCCAGCGTGGAAACCTGCATGGGCTGTCATAAAGTGACCAAGACCGATACACCCGCCATCAAGGAATTGACGCGCATTTTCAATGCTGGCGAGGCCCTGCCCTGGAAACGCGTGCATACCCTCCCGGATCACGTGTTCTTCGATCACCGCCCCCATGTCAACTCGGGCGTCGCCTGTCAGACCTGCCACGGCGAGGTCCAGAACATGAAGGTAGTCACCCGTGAAATGGGAATGCGCATGGGCAACTGCCTGGCCTGCCACCG
>JAUYES010000035.1 GCA_030691225.1 Holophaga sp.
CAAGCATCTTCCGCTTTCGCTTAGCGCTGGGCTTCTCGAAATGCTGGCGCTTTTTTAATTCGCTCAGGATGCCGGACTTTTCGCACTTTCGCTTAAAGCGGCGTAAGGCGTTCTCGAAGGTCTCGTCTTCTTTGATTTTGACCAATGGCATGTGTGTTTCCCCCCCCTCATTGTGGATTCGCCCCATGAGTGAAACCCACACAGGACCGGCCTGACAGAATACTCCATAAGGGTAAAAATCGCGAGAGTAATAAACCGATGTGAGCAAAACCTGGATCTATCGTGGATACCCCGCTGTCGATAGAATGAGAATCCTTTCTAAGAGATCTCATGTCCCGACCGCTTCTTTTAATTCTGGATGGCCCGTCTCCGAAATCCGCGGGGATCGAAGAGGCTTTGGTTCAAAGTGGCTGGGATGTTGCCCTGACTTCAAGCGGTGAAGCTACTGCCTTCCTGAAACTGACCGAAACCGCCCTGGTAATGCTCGATCCGAACCTCAGCGGCGAATCTGGTCTTGACGCTGTGCGTTCGATGCGCGCCCAAGATCTAAATGTACCAATTGTTGTGTTGAAAAGGCCGGATGGTGCAATGCCCTCCGGCAAAGGCTTCAGCGTACCTATTCCCGGCGTAGCGGGGAATTTGGATGGTTCTCTACCCGTTACCGAATGGCCCGCAATTCTTGATGGCATTCTTGCCACCAAGCAAAGAGAGAAGCACAAGTTCACCGCTGAAGAGCTTTTTGCGGACATTTTGGCGGATATTGATGCACCGAAACCCGCCAAAATTCCCATTGCGAATACTCAACCCTTTTTGCCACGCGTACCGGTCTCAGCACCGCCAAAGCCACTCGTCTTGGCAAAGCCCGTATCGCTTCCCACCCCGGTTCCTGAGGCGGCAGTTGCCATGCCGATTCCTGCTCCGGTTCCTTTGCGGATGCCCCTACCGAGTGCGCGGCCGATAGCATCCATGCCTTCTGTGGTTCCTGCCAAACCTTCAGCTGCTCCCGCCAAGCCCCTTCCCGATTTATCCTGGGGGATCTTGGAACCACTGCCGGCCGCGGCTGCTCCCAAGAAAAGTGACTTTACCCTTAGTGGTATTTCGGGAGTGGACGATCCATTTGGCAACGAACTGAATGCGCCGGGCGTTTTGGATTCTGTGGGATCCATCGAATTCATGGAGACCGGAGGATCAGCGCCTCGGCCCTCGCAAGAATCGACACCACAGCCAGTCGCACCCTTGCCGCCTCCCTCTCCGGCGCCTCTTTCTTTTCCGGCGGTCCAAGCGGAACTGGACGAGAAGGCCGGTGTTCTGGAGGAGCTGGGGAATTACTATCTGCTCGAAAAAATCGCAGTGGGCGGCATGGCCGAGCTTTTCAAGGCTCGTCAGCGAGGTGTGCATAATTTTGAAAAAATCGTAGCCATCAAGCGCATCCTGCCGCACTTATCGGATAACGACGAATTCGTTCGGATGTTTATCGACGAGGCCAAACTTGCGGCTCAGTTGACCCACCCGAACATCGTTCAGATCTTCGATCTCGGGAAGGCCGGTGGTTTCTATTACATCGCCATGGAATACGTGGATGGCAAGGATCTGCGAAGTCTTCTGCGTAAGGTCCGAGAGTACAAAATGCCACTTCCAGAGCCTGTGGCGGCCTTTGTCACCATGAAAGTTGCAGGCGCCCTGGATTACGCTCATCGAAAAAAGGGCATGAATGACAAAGAACTGAAGCTAGTGCATCGAGACATTAGCCCTCAGAACGTTCTGATTTCCAGTGATGGTTCCGTCAAACTCGTGGATTTTGGAATCGCTAAAGCTGCTACGAAAACTACCCAAACGGTGGCAGGTGCCCTGAAGGGAAAATTGCTCTACATGAGCCCAGAGCAGGCTCTGGGACAACCTTTGGATAGCCGCTCGGATATCTATTCCCTTGGTTTGGTGCTTTTCGAACTGCTGACCGGCGAACGCTGCTTTCAGGCCGATAGCGAACTCGGTGTGCTGGAAAAGGTTCGACTCGGGAAGATTCAAGATGTCCGGAGTGTCAATCCCCTCGTCTCTCGGGAAATGGCCTCGATCCTTGAGCGCGCACTTCAAAAAAATGTCGAACAGCGATACCCCTCGGCCAGAATTCTCGAACGGGATCTTAAGGCACTCTTATCGCGGAGTGGCAACGAACCTGTCGAGCATGACATTGCCGAATACGGGAACATTCTCCTGAAGGGCACTCTGGAACAGGTGGAAGCCTTTGTCTCGAGTCGCTTCCCACTGCAACATCGAAATTCTGATTTTCGCAGTGGCGAAGGTGTTCCTGCCCTCCGTCATCCAGACCCTCCGACTCGAGTCGATGTTCCCAGCGTTCCCCCTCAGCTTCTCCCGGCTCCACCCGAAAATTTAGGATTAGATGCCAATGGCTCTCGGAGTTGGATGCTGCCAGCTGCAGCGTTGGTTCTTGCAGGAATTGCCATCGTACTCTGGTTGGTGGTTCGCTGATTCGGGTATGATCAAAAGTTCCCAGTTCATAGGTCTTTGTTACTCATCATCCAATTCAAGGAGCATCCATGGAACTCAGTAAGGAACAGACAGGTTTTTACCAAAGCGCTCGCGATAACTGTCGCCAGCAGGTCGAAGAAATGAACCGCACGATCCGCGCCGAGTGGCAGCATCTAAATGATGAGATCAAGCGGGTGCAGGAACTCATCCAGACCCTCGAAACCCGCAAGCAGACCGTTGGTCAGATGTATTCCTCTGCCAGCGATATGCTCGGCTTGGAGAATGATTTGGATGTCGGTTCGGCCATTCAAGAGGGCGGCGAAGAAACGGATGATCTTGGCGTAGGCGAGATCGATCTCTAAGCTCTTCTCCTCCTTAAAAAACAGAACCCCGGGCTGGCCCGGGGTTCTGTTTTTAGACGAGAACCGATTAGGGTTTTGGTCGCAAATCCATGAGCGGCGCGCTGCAGTTGCTGCAGTTTTGGCGATGGGGGGGATTGCGATCACCGCAGTGGGCGCAGATGCGATCCTTTTTTCTGCGGCGCATGTAGAGACGGAAATAGAGCAGCAATCCCAAAATCACCAGCAGGGCCATCTTTTGGGTGCCGCCTAGTATGAAGCCTGTGGGGCTTTGGATGACTTCTTTGGGGGCCTGCGTCTGTAGTTCAACGGTGGGTTGGCGCATCAGTCGTCTCCAACCCTGAGGATCGCCAAAAAGGCTTCCTGCGGAATTTCCACGCTGCCGATGGATTTCATGCGCTTCTTGCCTTCTTTTTGCTTGTTGAGCAGTTTCTTTTTGCGGCTGATATCGCCGCCGTAGCACTTGGCAAGCACGTCCTTGCGGCGGGCTTTAACGTTGGTGCGGGCTACGATCTTGGCGCCAATAGCGGCCTGAATCGCCACATCGAACATTTGGGAATGGATCACTTCTTTCATCTTCACCGTGAGCTGGTGGCCCATTGTTTGGCTCTTGGAACGATGGATCAGCACGGACAGAGCATCGATGGGTTCGCCGTTTACCAGAATGTCCATCTTTACAAGGTCTGACTCGCGGTATTCCTTCATGTGGTAATCGAAGCTTGCATAGCCCTTTGAGATCGATTTGAGCTTGTCGTAGAAATCGAGAACCACTTCGTTGAGCGGCAATTCGTAGACCAGCATTACGCGATCCTTACCGACGTATTCAAGGCGCTGCTGTACGCCGCGGCGCTCCTCGCAAAGCTTGAGCAACCCTCCCACGAAATCGGGGCGGGTGAGGATCGTTGCTTCGATTAGGGGTTCTTCGATGCGGGCAATTTTCGGCAGGGGTGGCAACTTGGCTGGGTTGTCGACATCGATCTCGGTTTCATCGGTGAGAAAGACGTGGTACCGCACGGAAGGCGCGGTGGTGATCAGATCCAGGTCATATTCCCGTTCCAGCCGTTCCTGCACGATCTCCAT
>JAUYES010000041.1 GCA_030691225.1 Holophaga sp.
CGGCCACCACGGCGAAGCCTTTGCCTTGGGCCCCTGCCTTGGCGGCTTCGATCGCGGCGTTGAGGCTCAGCAAGTTCGTTTGGCGGGCGATGTCCTGAATGACGCGCACGGCTTGAACGATCTGGTCGGTGGCGGTCTTGATTTCCTGGATGCCCTGTGCCGCAAGACGCCCCTTGTTGGCACCGTGCGCCGTTTCCCTCACGGCTTTGATGCTTTCCTGGTGAGCATCATCGGCCTGGGTGGAAATGGTGGCGGATTCCTTGGAGAGGTTGATCAAAGATTCTTGTACGCGCTCGCCCATCCGTCTGAGCTTCTCACTAACCTCGGCGATATCTTGCACGGCGCGCGCCATCTCATCGTCAGCAGCGGCTAACTGGATGCTTCCCGAAGCGGCTCTTGCGGAGAAGACGGACACTTCTTGGATTTTTGTTCGAAGCTCGGTGTTATAGCGGTTGAAAGCTCGTGCCGACTCGCCAATTTCATCCTCGGTATCGATCACGATTTGCCGGGTAAGGTCACTGCTATGGAGCCCATCCGCCAGTTCCTGAAGAGGGCGGGTCATGCGCCGTACTAAGCGCACCGTGATCCCTGCCACCAGGGCAATCGCCAATAGAACCCCGCCCAAGATGCGAAGGGTAAAGGCGCGCACCTGGCGATCCACTTCATCCACATAGACCCCGGAACCCACAATCCAGCCCCATGGTTCGAAATTCTTAACGAAGCTCACCTTGGGGAAATCTCCCGTCAAACCGGGCTTGGACCAGTAGTAATCGTGGAATCCACCCTCGTTGCCTTGGAAAGCGGCCTTTTCCAGGGCAACGAACATGAGCTGACCCTTGACATCCTTAAAGGTCTCCAGAGATTTCCCGTTGAGTTCCGACCTGAACGGGTGCTGCACCATGGCGGGACCGCGGCTTTGGATCCAGACGTAGTTGGAGCCCTCGTAGCGAAGGTTTTGGAGAATCTCCAAGGCTTGCCGCTGGGCTTCCTCTCGAGAAATGCCTCCTGTTTTGACCTTGGCTTCCTGAGCGGCCAGAACGGAAACAGCCGCTTCTACCACTTGGCGAACGGTATCCTTGCGGGCATGCATAAAAGTTTCACCAAAGACCGGTAAAAGATATGCCAGGGTGACTACCGCCAGGAGCACTAGTGGCAGCATTGCAAGTACGAGCATCTTTCCAGAGAGTTTGCGGGGGACAACTCGTTCAATTAGGCTCATCTTGATGCCCCCGAGGGAAAGGCCCTTTGCGATTGATCTCATCGGACTGAATAATGGTTGAAATTAGAAACATCTCAACCCCGGTCGCTAAGGTTTTTGTTTCAGGGGTGGACTTGTTGATTGCTAAAAAAATGCCCCGGAAGCACCGGGGCATTGCTACTAAAAAGAATGCCTACTTCACGCGTTCCATGTAGGATCGGTCAGCTGTGTTCACTCGAATCCTTTCGCCGCTCTCCATATAGGGGGGGACGTTCACGTTAATGCCGTTTTCCATCCTGGCGGGCTTGTAGGAGCCGGTGGCATTGGCATTCTTCATGACGGGTTCGGTCTCGATGATCTCTAGAACCACACTGGGGGGCAGGGCCACGGAAAGGGCGGCTTCTTCGTAGAACTCGACTTCGACCTGCATGTTGGGGGTCAGAAAAACGAGATCGTCGCCCATGATTTCCTTGGCGAGTTCGAGCTGCTCGTAGGTTTCGTTATTCATGAAGACCAGCTTGTCGCCATCCTCATAGAGGTATTCCATTTGGTGCTGCTCGAGGCTGGCCTTGTCGATCTTCTCTGAAGACCCAAAGCGATTCTCGCGATTGATCCCATCCTTGAGGCGCTTCATTCGAGTCTGGATACGGGCGGGCAGATTGCCCGGCGTCTGGTGCTCCACGTAGGTGACGCGGCAGAGCTCGTTCTCGAAGTTGATGATCATCCCGACGCGAACTTGAGTGGCGTTGATGAAGGGCATGGTGGGCCTTCCAAAGCGAAAGCCCCCGAGTGCTTGGGGGGCTTGAGTGGTGGGCGTACCTGGGTTCGAACCAGGGACTTCTACCGTGTGAAGATAGCACTCTACCGCTGAGTTATACGCCCGCGGCCAGTCAGTTTAGCAGACCTGGAATGGAAGTCTAGCCAAGGTTCTTCAATGCTCTGGCGAAACGCGGAGCGTCGGCGGCCCGCAGGCTGCAGATCCCGACCCGAATTCCAGTGCCCACCGGCACAACGAAGACGCCCTGCGTCCGTAAATTTTCAGTCGCTACCGTGGGCTCTTCCGTCCTAAGGGTTACAAAGAAGCCACCATGCCACGTTGTTCCGGCCAGCCCCTCCAAGCGGAGCGCCGAGTCCAGGGCCACAGCGCGCGATTCGAGCACTTCGGACCAATGGCGGAGTTCAGCGTTGAGCTTCTCTTGGCGGTGGCCATCCTTGGCAAGGCGAATCACAAGAGACTGTGCAGCCTTGGGTGCTGCCGACCAAAGTCCTCGGCACTCGAGGCCCAGGGCCGTGGCAAGCGTGGGGTCATGGCACCAGGGGAAGGCCAATGCACCGCCGCGAGCGCCGTACATCGTCATGGATTTAGAGATGGATAGCGCTGCGCCAATCAAGACATCGCCTTTTTCTGCATAGGCGGCGTATTGATCCAGAGCATCGCGAACATGGGCTGGATCTGCGGTGTAATCCAGGTAAGCGCTATCGAGAAGCAGCACGACTGGACCTCGCGCAGCTTGCCGCGCCAGCATTTCTAAAAACCCTTCACGGTCCGCGTGACTAAGGCTCAAACCGGTGGGGTTTTGGCAGGGATCGTTGAGCCAGACAAGGAGGCGCCCTTGCTGGTCCATAAGGGCATTGGCAGCCAGGCTCCATGCATCCAAATCCAGAGGTTGGTCAGCGGTCTTGTAGGGAGCTTCCACGATTCGACATCCGGCCTCGGCGGCGAAAAGATTGTAGGGTCCCCAGTAGGGAGCGCCTGTGAGGATGGCCATGCCTGGTTCCAGAAAACTGCGGGCCGATAGGGCCAGTGCACCGCTGCCTCCCGGCGTGGCGCAGGCAGCCCCTGGATTTTCGAGCTTCGGCCAGTAGCGCTGGACCATGGCCTTGAGATAGGTCGGATCACCCAGCAGTGGGGCGTAGGGTGCGGTCTCTTCCGGGGTCAAATCCTTCCATAGTTCTCGAACTGTTTCGTGAATAACAAGGTGGCCTGCGTCGTCGGTTAAGGCGCCTAGGGTTGCATTGACGACTTGCTCCCCACCGGCTCGGCGCTTTTGGGCTTCGGCATTAAGGGCAAAGATGGGTTCTTCCCCTGGTGGATTGCGCCGCGACGGAATCAGGTGTTTCAGCATGTGAGCTCCGTGTTCGAGTGGATGGCCACCCGACAAGCCTAATAGAATCCAGTGGAGGTGCCAGCAGGTACCCTCCGGAGGCTTTCATGATTGTCCCCTTTCAAGGCATGGCCCCACGTTTGGGTGAGCGAGTCTTCGTGGCGCCCAATGCCACTGTGATCGGCGATGTGACCATCGAGGGCGATGTCTCCATCTGGTTCAACTGTGTGATTCGAGGAGACGTGAACTGGATTCGCATAGGCGCCCGGACCAATATCCAAGATGCTTCCTGTCTGCACGTGACCAACGATCGGTTTCCGTTGTTAATCCAAGAGGAAGTCAGCATTGCTCATAACGTGATGTTGCACGGTTGCACCATCCGAAAAGGCGCTCTCATCGGCATGAGCACGACCATCATGGATGGCGCGGAAATCGGTGAAGGCTGTCTGGTGGCGGCTGGTTCCTTGGTGCGCGAGGGCTTCCAGGCTCCTCCTCGCACCCTAGTGGCGGGCTGGCCAGCGACTGTGAAGCGCGAACTTTCTGCCGAGCAGCAAACGTTGGTTAAGAGTGTTTGGACTCGCTATGCGCGCTACAAGGAAGCCTATTTCGAGGACGGCTGGCCAGTGGCCTCGGCGCCCGAGATCATCAATCCTCGCCCTGGCTTTGCCGAGGGGCACCCCTTTCCCTGACGTTGATACCTATTCGATTCGCATGACTTTGAACGAAACTCGAACCCCATCAATGAGCGTCTTGGTCCGTACCGCACCAG
>JAUYES010000046.1 GCA_030691225.1 Holophaga sp.
CGAGGCACTGGATCTCTACGGTTCCTATTACCCTCGGCATCGCAGTACCCAAGAACTGCTCGAACTCGTGCAGCTCACCGACAAGACCAACGCCTACCACACGACCCTCTCAGGTGGGCAGCAGCAGCGCTTGGCCCTGGCATTGGCCCTAGTCAATGACCCTGAATTGGTTTTTCTGGATGAACCCACCACCGGGCTGGACCCCCAGGCTCGTCGCTCACTCTGGGACGTGGTGCGGGGGATGAAGCTCGAGGGACGCACAGTGATCCTGACCACTCACTATATGGAAGAAGCCGAAACCTTGTGCGATCGCTTGGCCATCATGGATCACGGGCAAATTCTGAGTGAAGGCTCGCCTACCGAACTCATCGCTCAACTTGGTTTGCCGAGCATCGTGGAACTGACCTTTGAGGCTGCTGCTCCGGATCCTGGTGCCTTTTGCGCCTGCCTTTCCATGCCCGTGGAAGTGCGCGGCGAAGCTTGGGAAATCGCCACGGCCGACCCCAAGTCGGCCCTGCCTTCTATCCTCGGCGCTGCGGAATCCTGCGCCGTGCCCTACCGTCAAATCCATGTTCGACGCGCCACGTTGGAGGATGTATTCCTTCATCGGACCGGCCGAAGCTTGAGGGAATAGCCATGCTGCTTTGGGGTCAGTTTGTCATGGAATGGAAGTTGTATCTGCGGGATCGCGGGGCTACGTTTTGGACCTTCGCCTTCCCGGTGATCATGTTGCTGGGCTTTGGTTTCATTTTTCGAAATGGTGAAGGCCCTGCCACGACTCTGGTCTGGGTCGCACCGAACCAAAATCCAGGAGACGCGGCACTGGAACAGGCCCTGACCCGCACCCCGGTGAAGGTTTTGAAACTAACTGCGGAAGAGGCCCATGCCCGTTGGGCCAAGGGGGAGACCTCGGCCCAACTCGAATCCACGCCAAGCGGACATCGCCTTCGCGTGAATAGTTACCTGATGGCTCAGGGCCAAACCGCAGCCCAACTCGTTCAGCAGGCGAGCCTTGTAGCCCAAGCCAAGGCCAAGGGCCTAGATCCCGAGCTCATCCCAGTTGCCATGGAAAGCCCTGGGGGTCGCGTAGCGCCCAACTATGCGGCATTCCTTTTACCGGGACTGCTGGGCTTGAATCTGCTCAGTATTGGGCTCTTCAGTGTCGGCATGGTCAACGTGGCTTACCGGGAGAAAGGGAAATTTCGCCGACTGGGCGTTACCCCGCTACCCAAGTGGATCTTCTTAATGGGTCAGGTACTGCAACGCCTTACCGTAAGTCTCGCGCAAAGCATCCTTCTGCTGGCCACCGGGCGATTGGCCCTGGGCATCCAGAACCAGGGTTCCTATCCAGAACTATTTGTGGTGATCATCATCGGCACGGGCGCCTTCATGGCCATGGGCTTCGCCCTCTCAAGCCTGGCCAACACGGTGGAAGGCTATGGCGCCATTTCCAATCTCGTTTTCTTTCCCATGATGTTGCTATCAGGGGTGTACTTCACGCTGGACGCTGCTCCCGTCTGGGTCCAGAAAGCCGTGATCGCCTTGCCGCTTTCCCCCTATATCAAGGCGCTGAGAGGCATTTTCAACGACGGCACCAACATTACCAGCTATTTACCCGGCCTTGGTTTAGTGCTGCTCTGGGGCATCCTGTGCTTCAGCGTGGCGGCTAAGCGTTTCCGCTGGACTTGAATTTCCGACAGATACGGTAAGGTATTTTCTGGGGGACTGCATGCAGCCATCAAAAAGAGCCCAAACGGCTCTGTTTCTTACCGTAATGGTGGATCTTCTTGGATTCGGCATTGTCATTCCCCTCCTACCCATCTATGCCAAAAATCTTTCGGCAAATCCTTCGGATTGGATGGTTTGGGTCAATAACACCTTAGGGCTACAAACGCCTGGTGCCTTCTGGGCCGGAATGGCTTTCGTGAGTTTTTCCGTCATGCAGTTCATCGCAACGCCATTACTTGGACGACTCTCCGATATCGTGGGGCGCAGGCCAGTGCTTTGGGTTTCACTCATGGGCTCGGCTCTGGGCTATTTGGTGCTGGGCCTCACGGGTCGCTTCGAATGGGTGCTGGCGGCTCGCATCCTCGATGGCATCACCGGGGGCAATATTTCGGTGGCCCAAGCGGCCATGGCCGACATCACGCCCGTCAAGGATCGCTCCAAGGCCATGGGAATGATCGGCGCAGCCTTTGGTGTGGGCTTTGTTATTGGCCCGTTCATGGGCGGCACGCTGGCCACCTCAGAGCTTGGCTTGAGCCTTACGGCCAATCATGGCTGGCATTTGCCCTTTTTTGTGGCAGGTGGACTCTCGCTCTTGGCTGCAATTCTAGTCCTGGCATGGCTTCCTGAAACCCTTAGCGCCGAGGCCCGCAAGGCTGCCCAGCAAGAGGAAAGCCGCGGCCACGCGCTGAGGATCGCCCTTGCGCGACCTGGAATGCCGCAGCTTCTAGCCATCGCTCTGCTTGCCATGACTGGCTTCGCCATGATGGAAGGCACCTACAGCCTCCTTGTCAACGAGCGTTTCCATTTTGGACAACGAGAAGTGGGCTACCTCTTTGGTTTTATCGGGATCCTCATCGTGCTTTATCAGGGTGGATTGGTGCGGCTGGTGGCCAAACACGTTCCCGAACGGTATGCCCTTTTGGTGGGCCTTTTCTTGATGCTGGTATTCATGCCGATGCTTCCCTACGCGCCCTGGAAATGGCCGTTCCTTTTGATAATGATTCCCTTGGCCTGGGGCTCG
>JAUYES010000050.1 GCA_030691225.1 Holophaga sp.
GGGCCAAGTGACAGCAACTCCTGAACGGGGGGGTGGCCTTTTTTTGGGTAGGACCATGTTTATTATAGCAGCACAAATCGGCGGCGACACAGCAGGGGTTGGTGCTCTGGTTGACGGCGACGTAATGCGTAGCAGTTCACGATGCTTTTAGAGACAATGAGTTCACAACGGACGAGTCGATGAGCCCAAGCGAGACCGACTTTTACAGTTCGTCCGAGCAAGGAAACTTGCCCATGGGCGTCGGCTCGGCGCAGAAAGATCACGCAATCCGCTGGACGTTTCATCAGGTCCCGTTTGGGTGCGTGTTCGTACGCCTGCCGGTGATGGTTGCGGTGGGCGGCGATAAAGGCGGCGCTGCGGGCTTGCAGCCCAAGCAAATGTGGATGACGAAAGCGCCGCCACACCTTGGTCTGCCACAAACCATTGAAGCTTTCGATCGAGGCTTGGAAGCCGGTTTCCCGAGGCGGCGTGAAGACGGGCACGATCCCCTCTTTCAGACAAAACCGCACCCAGCGGCCCAAGCGGCCGGGCGCACGAGGCGAGCCGATAAATCGCGTATCGTTGTCCATCTGCAGGAAATCCGGCGCGCCCGATTGCCGCCAATGCGCCCGCAGGACGGGCATCATCTGCGGAATGTGCCAATACGCCTTCTCGGGCCAAGCCCCTGCCCATTTGCCCCACAACGAGATCGCGGTGAGCACCTCGACCTCGCCGCGGCGCCGCAATTGCAGGCCCTCGACAAAATCGATTTGCTCGAGCTCGGCTTCGCCCCGAGCGACAGTGGGCAGATACCAACCGGGTGGAGGTGCCGGCCAGCGTTGCCTTTTTTGCGGCTGCACGCCCAGGCGTCGCAGGATCCGATTGATCGTGCGCACCGACGGCACGTCGGGAATATTTTCTTGGAGCAACCGTTGGCGGATGGTAACGGCGCCGACGTAACCCAGTGCATCGTGGCGACGCAGGTAGCCGCGCAAACCCACGACGCGCCGTTCGAGCATCCGCGGCGTGTGATTGGCCGGCCGCCGCGGGCCATCCGGCCGATCGGTCCATGCCACTTTGTCCAAACGCTGCCCTTGCGCACGTCGCACCCAAAGGTAAACGGTCCCCATGCCGCAGCCAAGGCGTCTGGCGGCAGCCCGAATACTGCCACCGCGCCGCACGTATGCCACCATCTGACGCCGCCATTGAACAATTTTTTTTCATCGATGATCCATCATCTACGCTCGCCCGGTCGATTCCTCCAGTCCTCGCCACTGCACTTTT
>JAUYES010000051.1 GCA_030691225.1 Holophaga sp.
ATAACCTCCACTCCCTGGAATTCGCAGATCTCGGTGCGAGGCTCGCGGCTGAGGCAGGCGTAGCGCCGGGAGATCTGGTGCTGGAAGTCACGGAAAGTCGCCTCTGGCAGGATCTTCGAATTCCTCTTGAGGTCTTGACCCGGCTTCGCATGAAGCGATTCCATCTCTCCATCGATGATTTCGGTACTGGCCATTCTTCGTTTACCCAACTCCGCACGATCCCTTTCGACGAACTCAAGATCGATCGAAGCTTTGTTCATCGGGCATGGGCAGATCGAACCGCCCGGGTGATGTACGAGGCCAGCTTCGGATTGGCGAAAAAGCTCAACATGGCGGTAGTGGCTGAAGGAGTCGAGGATCAAGATGATTGGGACTTTCTCCATAAGAGCGGTTGTCACCTGGCCCAGGGCTATTTTATCGCCCGTCCCATGCTCGCCGCCGACCTGCCTGCCTGGATGGAGAAGTGGAATGGCCGATCGAGCAATCCCGGGCGGATCGAGGAAGAGCAGAAGGCAACACCATGACCATACCCTCTGAAAATTCAGCCAACATTCTCATCGCCTCGGAGAGTGCGACAACAGCAGATCTGTTGAACAAACTCTTGGAAGGTGAGTTCAAAAACGTCTTCACCTCCATACATCCTCATGAACTTGCGGAGGATTTCGACCGTCATTGTCCGGGAGTGCTGGTGCTGGCGTTCAGCTCACTGGAGAAATCGGAGCGCTTTAACCTGGGGCTCTATCGCCAGAGCCGGGAAATCCACGAACAACCCCATCGCACGGTTGTTATCTGCCATAAGGATGAGGTCCAACGCGCCTATGAACTTTGCCGCGATGAAATCTTTGATGACTATGTCCTTTTCTGGCCCCTGGCGTTTGATGGGCCCCGCCTTCCCATGGCCGTGCATAACGCAATGCGTGAACTCGCCACAAGCACGGCGGGCGGGCTTACACCCACGGAATTCACACTCCAGGTAAGGCGCTTGGCGGAACTCGAAGCGCTGTGGAAGCAGCGCATGACACAAGGTGACCAGCATATCGAATCGACCTGCCAAGCCATCGCCCAGGCAGAGCAGAAAATTGGTGCCGCACTCACGGGGTTTTCCCGGCGGCTAACGGAAGGCAAACTTCCGGGCTTGCCGAATGTGAAACAGGCCAAGGTTCTGGAACATGCCTTCGACCGCCTCAAACAGGAGTCGATTGAACCTTCCCTCCATGGGGCGATTGATACCGTGCAACCCCTGAAGCAATGGGCTGATGATTTCCGGAAAGCGAGTGCACCTCATATCGAATCGATTCGTTCGCTCCATGCCATGGTCGAACATATCCAGCAGACGGTGATGGTGGTGGATGACGATGAGTTTCAACTGAAGCTGGTCGGGAAAATGCTTCAAGACAATGGCTATCGCGTGGTGCTTGTTTCCAACGGTATCGAAACCTTGAACATGCTCCGAAAAATCCAGCCAAACATCATCCTAATGGACATTTCCATGCCAAATATGGATGGTCTTGAGGTGACGCGGCGAATAAAAGGGGTAGCCCGATTCGCCACCATCCCAATTATCATGATCACGAGTAACAGCGAGGAGGACATCGTCAATAGGAGTCTCAAGGCCGGCGCCATTGGTTTCATGGTCAAACCTCTGAATCAGAGCCTCTTGATTGGCAGAATCGCCAAGGTCCTGGCCACCGATTTATTGCCGTCCGACGTGCCCATGTACGATTTGAAGCGATCTTGAGGGTAAGTCACTCCGCTGCTGGTGCGCAGATCGCCCAACACATTACCGTAGCCTCATCGCCTTGCCGAGGTTTGCCATGGCGGCCCGTCTTTGGCTCGCTCAAGTGCCTCTTCGATGGTTGCAAACATCCCCCATACAGCGGGGCGGGTGGCAGAAATTGTCTCAAGACAGTAAACGTCGAAACGGATGCCCTTAGGGAAATACGGATTGGCAGTGGTCAGAATAAACGACCTACCCAACCATGCTTGGCTGTCTTCGCCAGGTATCGTTTCCGGCTGTGACCAAAACCAGTCAGGGGTCTCTGGATCAACCAAAATTCCCTCAAGCTGTGCGCACCCCATTTCGCCCTCCCCAAATCCTCAATCCCTTAGGTCTTGAATCATTCCTGAAACCGAAAAGTCACGGCCTTTTACGGGAAACGGCCCTGAAAATCTGGGACATTTATCAGAAAAAACAAGCCCTTGGAGAAATCTCATCGGGGTTGAACCACACTTGCGCTTGAGCCTGCGCTGAGCCCTTGAACCCCGCATTGCGCCTCGATTTGAATTGGCGTGCTACTCGGATCGAGCGGCATCCACATCGGCAAAGTCTACGTGTTCATCCGCTTTGCCGCCTTCGTCCAAGGCCGCTAGCACTCGATCTGGATTTATGGGCTGTTGCATGGAGGCCGCGTTGGAATCCTGGCGATTTTTGACATTCGGCAGATCGCGCCTTAACTCCTCGAGCAGATCGATCAATTTGGCGACCTTCTGCTCGGTCAAAAGCGTTACTTTCAAGTCGAGATGCGCCCGTTGTTCCGCGAGTTTGTCAAACCGGTTTTGCTTCGTAAGAACCGTGGTCGCCGCGAGCAGCGCTCCCAAGCCAACAATGCCCTGGAGCCAGAAAAAGGGCGGTTTGTCGAATTCGGGCCATCCGAGCCTCTGCAACAGTGTGTTGGCCAAAATCCAGAGCACGACAAAGAGCAGGATGACGCCAAGAAACGCGGGTTTCCCCACAAGATGACTGATGCGCTCGAGGATGCGCTGGGATGGACTTATCTTTTGATTTTCGCGCAAGTAGAAGTCATAAACCGCATCAATGTTCTGGCTGATCTGGTCCCGCTCAGAACCCGGTGGCTGATCCGACGGATTAAGCGGCGACAAGCCAGATGCGTTTCTCATTGCTGATTGCTACTTGATTCAAAGGAGGGTCCCAACGTCACCGATGACGGTAGGGAAAACCACTCGCGCAGGATTTCATTGAAGGCATCGGCTTGCTCAAAGGCAACCAGATGGCCCGCCTCCGGGATGACCTTCAAGGTGGCATTCGGAATAGCCTTTGCCAGCACTTCGGATTCACCCGGCGGAATGATCATGTCATCGGCGCCCGTGATGATCAGGGTCGGAACAGTGATCGTTTCAAGCCAAGCCCCAGCATCCTGCCGCTCGGCCATGCCCAGCAGGGCGCTGACGAGCCCTTCGGACTTGGAGGAAGTCATCAAGGCCCTCACGGAGGAGGCCATGGCTGAATCGGTGTTGCTAGACGAGAGCATTTTCACCGCCATGGGATCCACGACCACCGAAACACCCTCCAGTCGCACCTTTTCCGCCGTCCCACGGCGTGCCTCCGCAGCCTCGGGCGAATCCGCCGCAGCCTTCGTGCCCACCAGCACCAATCCACGAAGCATCTGAGGGAAGGCTTTGGCGAAGGCAAGGGCGATGTATCCGCCCATGGAATGGCCGACGAGGATGATCGGACCTGTTTTCAAATGCTGCAACAGCGTGAGGAGATCCTCCGCAAAACAACTCATGGAAACAGCTCCTCGCGAGCTCTCGCTCTCGCCAAATCCCCGAAGGTCAGGGACGATCACGCGGAACGCTATCCTGAAGGCATCCACCTGCTTCGACCAGGCATCACGATTGAGGGGAAAGCCATGCAGGAATACCAGGGGTATTCCGCTCCCCCTATCGGTATAGGCGATTTGGATATCACGTACATTCATTCGCATGATTCGCTCCGTTCAAATGTGGTTAGCGGTTCTACCTTCGAAATGATCATCGACGGCATCGACGGCATCGATCGCGCGGCGCGCTCCCTTGCAAGGGTCAGTCCTCATCCGCATGGGCAATGCGAGCGATCGCGCGAGCAATTTCTTCGGGTGGAAGGATCAAATCGATCCAACCACTGGCGATGGCGCTTTCAGGCATATCGGGTTGCTTGGCGGTATCGGGTTTTTGAGCGATGGTGATGCCTCCCACCTCCTTTATTCCGCTGAGCGCCGCGGCTCCGTCGCCGTCGTAGCCGGAGACGATTACCGCGATGAGTTTTCCGTCCCAGTTCTGAGTAAGCGACCGCAAGAAAACCGTGATGACGTCAGGCCATCCTCTTGGCTTCGAGATCGGCTTAAGGCGGAACTCCCCTTTAGCGATATGCAAATCCCGCTGGGTCGGAATGATGAACACATGGTTGGGACGAATCGCGAGACGTTCCGTGATGAGCTCAACTGGCATCTTGGTAAAGCGAGGCAGAATTTCGTGAAGCATGGTTTCGACAGTTCTAAGGTGATTGACGATAACGATGGCCACGCCCATGTCGGATGGCAGATGCTGCAACAACCGCGTGTAGGCATCAAGGCCACCGGCCGAGCCACCCACGCAAACAATCGGAAAATCTTTCGCCGCTTGGATGCTTTTTTTGGGATGTTTTTTTTCAACCTTAATCACGATGTCGCCTTTTCGGTTTGCCAGCGGTTGATTCCTTTCGATCCCTCTGACCTAAAAGGAGCCTTTCCGCTTCCGAGGCTGTCAGAGGCTTGCTGTAGAGATATCCCTGCCCCATTTCGCAGCCCTTTCCCAGGAAGAACGCTAACTGTTCCTGAGTTTCGATCCCCTCAGCAATTACCGTCAGGTTCATCGTGTGGGCAAGACCGATGATGGAGGTGGCAATGGCCGCATCGTTGCCATTCGTGGTGACGTCTTTGACAAAGGACTTGTCGATTTTCAACGTGTGAATGGGAAAGCGTTTGAGGGCAGCCAGGGAACTGAAGCCCGTTCCAAAATCATCAATGGAAAGATGAATTCCCATGGCCGACAATTCGCGCATTTTGTCGATGGCTAAGTCACCGTCCTGCATCACCATGCTTTCGGTGATCTCCAATTCGAGGCGTTCTGGTGGAAGACCGGCACGACTAAGGCCCTGGGCAATGGACTCCACCAAACCATTCTGCCAAAACTGGCGACTTGATAGATTCACGGCCATGCGGAAGAAGGTCGGATGCACATCCATCCATGCACGCGCTTGGAGGAAGGCCGTTTCCATTACCCAATCCCCAAGCAGGAGGATCAGTCCCGTTTCTTCCGCGAGAGGGATGAATTCTTCGGGTGAAATCAGTCCCTTTTCCGGATGTCGCCACCGAACAAGGGCCTCGAATCCAACGATTTCCTGAGTCCGAAGATTGAACTGAGGCTGATAGAGGAGGAAGAAATCATGATTCTTGACTGACTTCCTCAAGGCACTTTCCAGCAAGAGAAAGTGCTGAGCCTCGGCGTTCATTTCTGGGCGGTAAAAGTGGTAGGTGTTTCGTCCCTTGGTTTTGCCGTAATACATCGCCGTATCGGAAGCCTTCAGGATCTCTTCCACCGTTTCCCCATCCTCCGGGAAGAAGCTGATGCCAATGCTACCCGTGACATTGAGGGGAAACCCCTGATGGGAAATTTCCTGAGCAATGACCAGCAGCAAACGATGGGTGACCGAATGGATATTGTCAGGGTGTTCGAGCGCTTCCAGCAGGATGACGAATTCGTCTCCCCCGATGCGAGCCACCGTGTCCAAATCCCGAAGGCAGGATCGTAAGCGTTTGGCCACTTCTTGGAGAACCCTGTCCCCCGCTTCGTGTCCAAGAGAATCGTTGATGTGCTTGAACCGATCCAAGTCGAGAAAAAGCAGGGCTCCACGCTGGCCATTGCGTTTGCACCGAAGGATGGCGATCTGAAGTCGGTCCTCGAAAAGGGTCCGATTGGGCAGTGTTGTTAACTTGTCGTAAAAGGCAAGCGTATGGATTTCGTCTTCGTATTTCTTTTTCTCGGTGATGTCCCGTAAATAGACGGTTACGCCGTCTTCCAAGGGAAAGATACTCACGTCGAACCAACGCCCTAGGCTGGGTGAGAACTGCTCGAAGGTGCGCTTCTCCTGGGTCTGCATGGCTTCAACATAGGCCTGAGTGGCCTCAATCGGATTGGGAACCAGATCCCGAAAGGAACTACCCAAAAGCTGGGATCTTGGAATCTTGAAATGGTCTTCTGCCATACGGTTGAGATAGGTGAAATGCCAATCCTTGTCCAAGGCAAGAAAAGCATCGCCAATGCTTTCGAGAATGCCTTCGGTCCTCAGCTTCGAGTTCTGAAGTTCTCGCTCAAGGGTTGCAACACGGCAACACTTGTCGATGGCCGAACCCAGCCGTTCGGCCACTACCGGCTTCAAGACATAATCAACAACCCCCACATCCACCGCCGAAAGAATGGCCTCCGATTCACCCTGGGAAGTAATGACGATGATATGGGCGTTTGGCGATTCAGCCTTGATCGCACGCGCCATGTCAATGCCATTCATAACGGGCATGCAGATGTCTGTGATGACGATGGGCGGATGAAGACGTTTGAAGGTCTCAAGGCCCTCGGCACCATTCTTCGCGACCAGCACCTGGGAGAAGCGCTTCTCCAGGATGTGAACCAAAAGCAGGCGTGTCGAGGCCTCATCCTCTACGCAGAGAATCGGAGTGGGATCCTTGACAGTGGTTGAAGTGGACAGGATGTGCCTCCTTTTGGTTTTTATTGGTCACTGCCTCTGCCCGGTCTACAGCACGCTCATGAAGGCGACGAGATCCTTCTTCTCCTGTTCGTTCAGCTTCAGTTCCAGCACGAGGTTGAAGAACTCCACCGTGTCTTCCAGAGTGAGTAAGCGGCCATCGTGCAAATACGGTGGCGAGTCCTTGATACCGCGCAGCGGGAAGGTCTTGATCGGGCCATCGGCCGAGGCCTTGCGACCGTTGATCGAAACTTCCTTGAAGAACCGCTCTCCCTGCAGGTTGTGCATGGAATTATCGGTGTAGTACGGGGGTTCGTGGCAAGTCGCGCACTGGCCCTTTCCGAAAAAGATGCCCTGGCCGCGCAGCTCACTCTCGCCCGCCTTGGCTGGATTCAGTCTGCCGAAAACATTCAATTTTGGCGCGGGTGGGAAGTTAAGCAGCGCCTGGAACTCGGCCATGAAATGAACCTGGCTGCCCCGCTCTAGGATGTTGGCTCCTTTTCGAGTAGCGTCGGCTGGAATGCCGTCGAAATAGGCTCCGCGCTGCTCAAACTCCGTGAAATCCTCC
>JAUYES010000056.1 GCA_030691225.1 Holophaga sp.
ACGCTGTATGTTCAGTCTGAAGTCGAACCTCATCTCGCGATCAACCCCACCAATCCATCCAATCTGATTGGAGTTTGGCAGCAGGATCGCTGGTCCGACGGCGCTGCAAGAGGCTTGGTTGCAGCGACCTCTTTCGATGGAGGTGCCACCTGGACTCAGCAAGGTTTGCCCTTCTCGCGCTGTGGGGGTGGAACCTCCATCAACGGAGGCGATTTTGAACGGGCCACGGATCCCTGGGTCACCTTTGCTCCCGATGGCACGGCCTATTTCATGTCGCTATCGACCAGTGGCGGCGTATTCCAAACCGGCTCAAGGAATGCCATGGCCGTGGCGCGTTCCGGGGATGGCGGTCGCACCTGGTCAGCTCCCATATCACTCATCGATGACACAGCACCCTACTTCAACGACAAGAACACCATCACCGCCGACCCTACCGATGCCCGTTTCGTCTACGCCACATGGGATCGTCTGGCCCAGTCCGGCGGTGGCCCGGCCTTTTTCGCTCGCAGCATCAACGGTGGAGCCTCCTGGGAACCAGCGCGGGCAATTTTCGATCCAGGCCCCATGGCCCAAACCATCGGCAATCTGATCGTGGTGCTGCCTTCGGGTTCGCTCGTCAACATGTTCACCTTGATCGAAGAAGTCTCCGGCCAAAACCAAGCCTACGTCGCGGTTATTCGCTCCAATGATCACGGAGCCACTTGGTCGGCGCCCATTCGCCTCGCCGAAATGCTTTCGGTGGGGGCACGGGATCCCCAAACCGGCGCAGCGATTCGCGATGGTTCCATCCTTGCCCAAGCCGCCGCAGGACCCGATGGCTCCCTAGTGGCTGTCTGGCAAGATGCCCGTTTTTCAGGGGGCTCCCGGGACGCAATCGCCTTCTCCCGTTCCATGGATGGCGGGTTGACGTGGTCGAATCCCCTTCGCATTAACCCCAATCCGCAATTCGCCGCCTTCACACCCTCCGTGCACATTCGCGCCGATGGGACCATTGGCATCACCTATTACGATCTCCGTGATGACACGGCGTCCCAAACCACGCTATTAACCAGTTACTTCCTTGCGCGCTCCAGCAATGGTGTCGATTGGTCCGAGACCCGCCTTTGCGAGCCCTTTGATCTTGCGATCGCTCCCAATGCCCGTGGTTATTTTTTGGGCGACTACCAAGGGCTGAAGAGCACCGATACCAGCTTCGTGGCCTTCTTCGCCCGCACCAGCGGTGATCTGGCTAATCGCACGGATATCTGCGGGCTGCGCGTGAGTGGAACGGCCATTTCATCTCTTGCGGAGGCAGCACCTTCGGCCCAAACCATTCGTCTAAGCGAGCAACGAATGGATCGCTATGTGGGCGAAGCCGCACCGGCCAAGAAGCCCAATGAAGCGCATCGCCGGCGCGTTTCGGAGAATCTGGCCCGTCGCCTGAATCGCCCCCCGGCATCCGCCAAACCCATCGCCCACTCCAAAAAATCGCCGACACCCAACCCGGACAACAAGACCAGGAAGGACAGTCCTGAACGATTAAAAACCGTGCAGAGTCATTGAAGACAAAACAACCCGAATGCCCCGGGTAGTTTTTGGACATCCCCTCAGCGCTTGATATCCCAATTCGAAATGGTGACGGCCACTTCGTGGCCACCAAAGACAACGATGAAGGAGTTCTCTTCGGGGTGTTCCACCAAATAGCCCCCGGACTCCTGCATGGCCACGGAGCAAATTTCTAGCACCTGCTCAATCAAGGGTGGGGCGTCTTCGTGACCGGGTTTGATCAGCCTGCGCGCTTCAGACATGGTGGCCTCCCCAACGTCATGGATTACTTAACGGCGTTTGGTGGGCCAAGGTTAAGTTCGGATCCAAAAACGCACTCCCTTTGCAGGAAACCGCCAAGTGGGGTGCCAACCAGGCCCTACCCATGCCGCATCGTCTCGCATGGCTCGCAGTCGTGACCACGGTACCTACAAAGTTCGACGACGAAACGTTTTCAAATCACGGACGCTTTCCCGCTACTTCCACCAGCAGATACCCGTGGTCATGTTCATTCCACATTCGGGCGGTATAGCCATTGGGCAAATCATAATGATTGGAGCGCTTATCCTTGATTTCTGTCAGGGGCTCCTTGAACACAAATAAGCCGCTACCGCAGTTCATTTGGTAGTAGGCGACGGGTCGAGTTTTAAGGGAGCAGGCGCGGCCTCCCACCACCTGAGTAACCTTGAATTCCATGGGTAGTGGCGCCTGGTAGCCCAGTTTCTCGATACACCAATCCCCGCAGGTGGCCGGACCATCCGGCGGCGCCCCCTTGAAATCCATGGGGGATGCGCTGGTGTGGCTGAGCGCAGCCTGCTTAGCGATAGCCAGGCCTAGATCTTGGGTCTGCATGAAATACCATCCGAGGACCGCTGCACCCAGCACGAAGCTCGCTGCCAGAGCTAGGCGGCGCACAATGCGACGGGGCCGATCTACCCGTCGAGCCTCCATCAACAGCCGCTCGCGCAGGGCAGCGGGAGCCGGAAAGGGACGCAGGACATTAGCGAGTTCTTCATCCATGGAAGTCTTCATGGCGCACCTTCCTGCGGTTGCCCCGCCAAGGCCATCACCTGAACCCGCAGTGCCGCCTTGGCGCGGTGGATGCGGCTCATGACCGTGCCGAGGGGCAAGGCCAAGGCATGAGCAATCTCTTCATAGCTGAGTTCCTGTTGGAAGCGCAGCAGTAGAATGTGGCGGGATGGCTCGGGAACCCGCTCCAGCGCCAAGGGCAAGGCCAGCAGGGCTTCGGCATCCAGACATTCCTCGCAAGGCTCCGCAGGCAGATCATCAAGGGCATCAAACTCAAAGGCCAATTCCCGACCGCGAACGCGGAATTCAGAGGCAATTTCATTGCGAAGAATCCCGATGAGCCAAGCACGGGCGGCTCCGCGTTCACGGAGCTGCCCACGCTTTTCGAATGCCTTAAGAAAGGCCCGGTGAGTCAGGTCCTGGGCAAGATCGCTGTCTCGCACCCAAGCCCTGGCCAGCCCATAGAGGGCATCCAAGTGCTCTTCAACCAGGCATTCGGCACTAATCGGCAAATAGACTCCTACTATTTTTTCTCGGCATGCTTGGCGCAAGCCTTCTTATCTTTGCAGGCTTCCTTACCCTTGCAGGCTTCCTTGCATGCCTTGGTGTCTTTGCATTTGTCACAGGCCTTGCTGTCCTTGCAGCAGGCGGCGGGTTTCTCCGCCTTAGGGGCATCCTGGGCCGTGAGCCCCAATGCGAAAGCGGGGATAAGGAGGGCGAGGAACAGTTTGTTCATGAAATCTCCAATGGGCCATCATGGCCGACAGAGAGTAGACGGAGTCGCTTGGCTTTTATTCCATCCGTTTTGATTTTTTTTCAAAGTACCCCTCCGAGCTCATCGGAACTCCTCCAGTTTCTTGGCCTCCACCCACCAAAGATCGGCGTTGCCATTGCCGGCGTGAACCCGCTCTTTCTGGAGGGAAGCGTAAGTGCGCGGCCCTTGCTGCACACCCATTCGACGGTTGCTGGCAAAGAAAAAATACTTTCCGTCACTCGAAAAACTCGGCGAAATGGCCTGGAGGCCAGGGCCGTTGAAGGGCTCACCCAGATTCTTGGGTTCGCTCCAAGCGTCCTCGGCACTGCGAAAGGAAATCCAATGGTCCGTGGGCCCCAGGCTGCCTTTGCGACCCGCCGCACAGAACACCAGCATCCGTTCATCGGGCGAGATGCAGGCGTTAAACACCGGTCCCCCGCCGTTGATGATGTCGGGCAAGCGCTCGGCCTTTGTGAACCGAGCGCCATCCCAGCGAGCCCGCCAAACTTCGCTCACCTTTTCCTTCTCCCGACCCCGAGTGAAGTAGATCGTTCCATCGTGAGTAATGGAGGGATAAAACTCCTCCGCATCGGTGTTCACGGGTTCACCCAGATTGCGGGGTTCCGACCATCCCTGGGGCGTGCGGTCCACAACCCAAAGATCCTGATTAACCCAACCAGCCTTGGGCGCACTGCCATCCTTGGGCCGGGTCGACAGAAAATACAAACGTTTCCCATCCGGTGAAAGGGCCGGTTCGGCATCCATCACCACGGGCCCCCCGCTAAAAGGCACGACTTCCGGCCCTTCCCAGCGCCCCTTCACCTGAACGCAGCGCAAGATTACGGAGTACCCGCCCATGACCGTGAAGTAAAGCTCCGTGCCATCGGAGGTAACAGTCAGATCCCGCTCATAGAGGCCTGTGGACACCACACCCGGCGCAAAGAGCGTGGGCATCAACCCCGGTGACTTTTGGCCCAGATAAGGCCCCGTTTGAGCGACAAGCAGTGTGGAGAACAAGAAGGTTATTGGAATGCGCATGGGTACTCCGCAGAAGGGTTTCTATGGTTCCAGCTCGGTCCATTCAGGACCAGTGCCTTTCACCGTCCCACTTCTGGGACGGTAAATCCCATAATCGATACGAGAGAAAACAACTCAACCACTCAAATCACATCATTACTTGTTTTATGTTATGGCACAGTTTCAGCTAGAACCGAGTTGGAGTTTTAACCCATGGATATTGCCATCGCCCCCCGCCCCAAACGCGCACGCTGGATCATTGGCGCGGTCGTGGGTCTCAGCGTGCTTGCGCTTACCTTGGTCCTCGCGCGCCTCAAACCCGCCGCCCCCCAGGCCGAACGCTCCAGCCTGCTCATCGATAGCGTCAAGCGCGGCGCCATGGTCTTCCAGGTACGCGGCACGGGCATCCTGGTGCCCGTGGATGTTCGCATGATCACGGCCCAGGTGCCCTGCAAGGTGGAGCGTATTCTCCTCTACCCCGGCACGTCGGTATCCGAAGACAGCATCATCGCCGAGCTTTCCTCGCCCGAACTCCAGCAGGCCGCCGAAGATGCCCTATGGCAGATGCGCCGCGCCGCAGCCGATTACGAGGTGGATCACCTGAACCAGAAGGCCACGCTGAATTCAGCCAAGGCCAACACCCAAGAAGCCAACGCCGTCCTTCTGGCCGCGGAACGCCTGCGCAAGGAGGGCCTCCAGAGTGATCTGGATGTGCTACGAGCCCGGGTGAAATCCGAAGAAGTCAATGGCCGCATGGCCGCCGAAGAAGCTCGCATGCGCCTCTACGAAAACAAGGCCGGACAGGTGGGCCCCGCCCGCGCCCGCCTGGAGCAGGCCAAGGCCCTTTATGCGCTCAAGCGCGAACAGGTGGCCTCGCTCAAGGTGCGAGCCGGCATGGCGGGAATTCTGCAGCAGGTGCCCTTGCAAGTGGGCCAACAACTCATGCCCGGCGCCAATCTGGCCAAGGTAGCCAAGCCCATGCCGCTCAAAGCCGAACTCAAGGTCAGCGAAACCCAGGCCAAGGACATTCTCATCGGCCAGCCCGTGGACGTTGATACCCGCAACGGCATTGTCCAAGGCAAGGTGATCCGCATCGACCCCGCCGTGCTCAATGGCACCGTGGCCGTGGACGCCAGCATGGAAGGCGACTTGCCCAAGGGTGTGCGTCCCGACCTGAGCGTGGAAGGCATCGTGGAGCTTGATCGCGCCACCAGCGCCCTCTTCACGGGCCGCCCCGTGCAGGCCCAATCCTTCGGCACCCTGAGCGTATTCAAGCTCAACCCCGAAGGCACCGAAGCCACGCGCATCAAGGTCAAACTCGGCCGCGCGTCGGTGTCCACCGTTGAGATCCTCGAAGGCCTCAAGGAAGGCGACCAGATCATCCTTTCGGACACCAGCCAATACGACGCCGTGGATCGG
>JAUYES010000580.1 GCA_030691225.1 Holophaga sp.
GCACATATATTTCTGCCTGGGGAAAGTTCCCCTGATCGTAGAGCTCCTGGGCCACGCGTAGGTCGTTTTCTGCGTCATCCGAGCCTCTCCAGTGGTCCGTGCAGGCGGCTGTCGGCCTCGGTGCGTCGGAATGCTGAGGGAACGGTTCGTGCAAAGGCGCGGCATCCTGCTGGGGGTGGAATTGGTTTTCCATAGGTTTTCGCAGCCTTGAGGAAAAGTGGTTCGACATTAGTGTTAGTGGCTTGGAGGATCCCTACACCAGAGAATTAAGCATCTTAAGTGAATCCAAACCCATTGCGACTAGGGCTCGGTTGGCATTCTGGGCGAGTTCTGGAGAGTGCAAGTAGAGCCGACTACTTACCGAGATGGTCCACCCGGCACAGCATGTGTCTTCGCCGTCCCCTCCGATGCAAGAAAAACGGCTGACATAGGAGGGCATTAGCATGGTGTCAGTGATCAACTTTTTCATCGCGCTCCTACCTCGACTGCTGATGTCGACCACGACAGAAGGAAATTGGGTCCGGTTGTTTGGGGAGCAAACAGGGGTGTTGCCTATAGGAAACCATAGATCGAAATAGTACGGTTGTTGGTAATCCCTTAATGCTGGATTACTGTCGTATCCAAAGGTTGCACCTTTTCCGGAAAGGCCCGAATCCATGCAGCTGCTGGTCGTCATTCCCACCTGGAACCGTGCGGAACAACTGGATATGGCGATCCAGGCCATTTCCGAGGCGCGTTCCCTGGCCAAAAATTGCACGGTGGAATTATTTGTTTCAGACAATTGCTCCTCCGACGCTACCCCTGAAATCCTGGCGCGATGGCAAGGAGTGGCGCCTTGGATTCATGTGTGGCGCTGGGAGCAACACGTGACCATCTGGGCGCAAATCTTGGAACGGGCACTGCTGCACTCGAACCTAGAGTACGACTACCTTTGGCTTCAGGGCGACGATGACTGGATCACGGATAGCTCGGCCTATTCCAGGCTCGCAGAAGCGTTGGAGGCCAGCGTGGAAGATCCGCCCGCCCTCGTGCACTGTTGCCCGACTCGGCGAGCCCTCCCTGGGGAAGGCGTCATTCTGGGGGGAACGACCGAAGACCTTTGCAATACCTACGGCTGGCACGATTTGCTCGGCTGGATGTCGAGTTTGGTAATTGCGCGGGATACAGTGGACCGCATGATGGCCTCCCCTCAATGGAAATTTGAGCGTCCCTCTGTCTTGATCCATTCTGAAGCCCTTTTGGAGGCGGCTTACGGGCGAACGATGCTGATCCTTTCCAAGGGATTCATTGATCCTCAGGATGCGGAGCAGACGGAGGCGAGCAAAGAACGCTGGGGAAAGGGAAACCTTGGCGAAGCCCACTGGAACATCATTCCAGGGCTTTTGAACTTAAAACACCGGGGAGTCCTTACAACACCGCTTACCCTGAGTTTCTTCCGCTACATTACCTGTAGTCTTTGGGATCGCCATAGCGGTCAGATCATGGTCTTGGCGGCAAACTATGAGACACC
>JAUYES010000057.1 GCA_030691225.1 Holophaga sp.
CGTTTAAGCCTCGTGATCGAGGAGCGCCAGCCCTTGCTTTGGTTGGTTCGACCCACCGGCGTGTTCCTGATGGCCGATGATGGCGTCATTTTGGACCGGGTCAATCAAAGCAATTTGTTGCCCATTCCCGTGGTTGCGGACCCTAAGAGCCAAACGAACGAGGCCATGGTGGCCATCATCCAGTCGGCTTCGGTGCTTCGAAACAAGCAGCGGGACTTCTACGAGCGCCTTTCGGAACTGCGCTGGAGCCCCCGCGGGCCGATGGTCTTTCTGGAGGGCCTGCCCGCGCCAATCTTTCTCTCAAAGCAGGATCCAGCCAAAAATATTCCTGATTTTCAGGCAATTTTCCTGGAGCGCTATGCCAAGAGCCCCGATTTGGCTCAGGTTCGCTACTTCGATCTGCGGTGGGATGGGGACGTGGTGGCCGGAGACCTTGAATCGGCCTTGCCGCCCAAGGCCATGAGCAGCCCCCGTTGACCAGTCTCGATCTACACCCTTCCCTGCGGCTATGATCAAGGAAAGGAATTAGGAACCCACATGGTGCAACCCGCAGTCCTTCTCGGTCTGGATTTAGGAGCTAGTAAAGTCGTCGCGGTGATCGCGGTTCAGGAAGAGGGAGGCGGGCTCAGCGTTACCGGTGCCAGCATCGCCAGTTCCGAAGGTGGTATTCGCCAAGGCGAAATTACGGATATCAACCTTACGGCTGCAGCAGTCATTCGTGTGGTGGAAGAAGCCATGCGTACCGCGGGTCAGACCTCACTCAGCGGCATCCGCGTATCGGTGGATGGCATTCAGTTCAAGGGTGAAAACCTGCGGGATTCAATTACTATCTCGAACCCGGATCGCGTGATCACCATCGCTGATCGGGATCGGGTCATGGAGCAGGCGGCCAATGCCTGCAAGCTGGCCAAGGAAGAAACGGTGTTGCATCGCATTCCGCAGATGTTCCATATCAAGGGGCAGCGCGAGATCAAGAACCCCGTGAATATGGTGGGCGATACGTTGGAGGCGGAAATCCGCATCATCGTGGCGCCAGGTTCTGTGCTTGAAAACATTCAGCGTGCCATGCAGCTTTCCTCCTTGCAGGGCGCCACGCTGATCTATTCGCCTTTGGCCAGTGCCGAGGCGGTGCTTTCCCGCGAAGATGCAGAAAACGGCGCCGTGGTTGTGGATATCGGCGACCAGCTCACGCACGTGGGGGTATTTGTTCGCGGTTCACTTTGTCATTCGGCCGTGATTCCCATTGGCGGCCAGCACTTCACCAAAGATCTAGAAATCACGAAGCATCTGGGCGGCATCAGCGTGGCCGAACGCATCAAGCGCGTGTACGGCACGGCGCTGCCCACGCAGGTGGATGCTTCGGAACAGATCGAACTGGAAGACGAAGGTCGCATGGTGTCCCGTCGGGACATCGCAGAAGTCCTGCATGCGCGCGCCATCGAACTGCTCAATATGGTGCTGGCGGAAATTGGCCGCAGCGGCATGATTCACGAAATCCACGGCGGCGTTCATTTGGTGGGTGGCGGCGCACTCTTGCCCCATTTGCCCATCCTGGCCCAGAACATTCTGGGCCGTCCGCGTGTGGTCCTCGGCAAAGTGGCCGGGATCAAGGGGCTGCCCCAAGTCATGGGCAACCCGCTCTACACCAACGCCCTTGGCGCTGTGAAGTCCCTTCACCGGGACAT
>JAUYES010000065.1 GCA_030691225.1 Holophaga sp.
CCGCTGGGTGTATTGCCGCCAGACTTCCCGGCCAAGACTGCGGTGAAGGCCCGTTCCGCAGACCCAGAGCGACCCTTCGCGATCCACGAGGGTGCGATTCACCCAGGGTGTGGGCAACCCCTGATTCTCGCCAAGGTATTCCCAGGTATCTCCCTTCAAGCGGGCCAATCCCTCCGCCATGGGAATGAGAAGATTTCCGCCCTGATCGATGCGAAGCGCACCATCAAAAAATGCGGTGCCTGTCAGGTGCTGATTCATATCCACGAACGCGCCGCCGGTGGCGGGCTGCATCCACAGTTGGGAACGGGTTCGCACCCAGAGTCGGCCCATGCCATCGCGAGCCAAGGAATCCAAACGTTCAGTCCAAGGGCCCGGCACTTCTCGAGGAGCCGACGCCGTGGGCAGGTCGTACGCAAACAGCTTATTTCCACTCACCACGTAGGCCGTGCTGGCATCCAGCCAGAGGGCCCGAGCCGTAGCCTCGCTGGGCCAGCCAGGCATGGGATCAAAACGATGCTGGCCGGGCTTTTGACGAAAGAGGCCATGATCCGCCCCAACCCAGATCCGGCCTTCTCGATCCTCGGCAAAGGCAAAAATTTCCGAGGTATTCAGGCCCGCTTCTGCACCAAGAGCCTTAATTCGGTTGCCCTCCCTGATCGCAACCCCTTGAAGAGTACCCAGCCAGAGAGCCCCAGTCTTGGCAGCAAACACCACGCGCACAAGGTCGGCTGGCAGCCCTTCCTTGATGGAAAAACGCTGGAAGCGGTTTCCGTCGTAACGAAAGAGGCCCGACTCGGTGCCTACCCAGAGAAACCCTTCGCCATCCTGCTCAAGAGACCACATGGACAGATTGGTTAGCCCCTGCTCGGAGCCGTAGCTCCGGAAAGCCAATCGCCCCGGGGGAACGCTCGGGAAGGCTCGATCCTCCGCGCTGACCGGCTGGAATAATCCGGAAAGCATGATCACGAGAAGCGTCAGCCTGCAAAGAATTCCCACGAACCACACGCCATTCACAAGAATCCTCTCTGGGCTGGTCTAAAAAAAACCATCAGGTAAAACCCAATGGAGTGATCGATAACTTTGAATTATTTTTCGGCAAAAGGCTGGATTGCATAAATTTCACCCAGCCAGGGCTCTCGCTTCCTGTGTGATGACTTCAGGATACCCGTTTAGTTCCAGTAGCCGAATGGCGTTGCACGCCAGATCATCTATTCCGCCTTGGATTCTTTCGAATTTAGCGCTTCCAATTCATCCTTGGGTATCCGCCAGATCCAACGCCCGGTCACGCGATCGAAAATATCGAAGCAGCAAAGCCAGTTCAGGAGGCCCGCCACCATTAGGTAGGTAGCGCCGTATTCCTGGGTGAGGTTGCGCACGGGCTCGGCTGCAGAACCGGCAAAGGCCCAGGCATAGATGCTGTAAATGGGTCCCACACCAGCGGTACCGAGGGCGCCCAGGGTTGGCATCCACTCGAAGGGATCCGTGCGGGGCACGAACACGCCGCCAACCACGCCATCCACGGCGCCGTGCTGTAGCTGGAAATAGGCAAGGATGCAGAAGATTACACTCACGCCAAACAACACCTTGGCCCGCAATTTTTCGCCAATGGTCCAATAGCCAAGGCCCGGCACCAGCCAATTCAGCAGCAAGGGCTTCCAGCTGGCCTGCAAGGCCTTCATGCGCCGCAGCGGAGGAGTGAGTTGAGGAACGTGCGTGGGTTCGAACATGACCCTAGATTACCGGAATTGACGGATGTAGCTGGCCACTCCACTCAGTAACATTTCTACCGAGATGGCCGTGAGCACCAGGCCCATCAAGCGCTCCACGGCCGTGATGGCCTGATCGCCCAGAATTTTCTGGATGCGGCTGCTCAGGGCGAATACGACGGTGGTGATGGCGATGGTCACGGTGATGGACCCCGTGAGAGAAAGCAGCTGGCCAGGGTATTGGCGCGCCAGCAGCAACACCGTGGCCATGGCGGAAGGCCCCGCAATGAGGGGAATCGCCAAGGGCACGATGAAAGGTTCCCCCTGCACGGGGTCCTCGCCCAGCCGTGTCCCATGTTCCGGAAAGATCATCCG
>JAUYES010000581.1 GCA_030691225.1 Holophaga sp.
GCCTTTTCGAGCAGGGCCGCCAGGAAACGTCCGCCTTCCTTGCCGAAGCGGAAGCTCTTCACGCGATCGAGGGTATCGACCTTGCCAGTGGTCAGGTCCATCACACCCAGTCCCGTCTTGGGCATTTCCTCGGGTTTCTTCTTATCCTTCTTGGCCTTGTCCACGTCGGCTTTCGGAGGCGCGATGGCAAAGGCCACAAAGCGCCCTTCAGCCGAAATAACCGGCGCATTGCCCCTGGGATGACGCCATTCCTGGCCCGTTTTCAGGTTGCGCGCCAGGAGTTCCCCATCCCCTTCCTGCGCCGCGATCGTGACCACCAACCACTCACCGTTGCGAGACAGCGAAGTATCGCGGAGGCTGCGCCACCCGTCGTAGACATCGTGGGTGATGGGTTTCTTGGCGACCTTCTTGATTGGGGCCGCTGCCCTCAAGGGGCTTGATACAAGCTGTGGTCCCACCACCAACAACGTCGCAGTGAATCCAAGGCGGCAGAGGAGCAAAGGGAGACGCATGGTGGCTCGCTTTCTGGAAAGGACAGGCGTTCAGCATAGCCTCGTATTGCGATGGCTTCCAATATTGGTCGCCCTGGAGCCAGGGACCCCCGGCCAGCCACAGCCCTGACATCCAAGGGGCATTGCGGTTTTGAAAGTTAAAATAGCGACATCACGAGTTCCGGGTACCCCCGCACCACCGCCTGCATTTGCGTTCGGTCGATGGCCACGACAAAGGCGTGGCTTTCAACGGTGGCGCTGCAGGTATGCAGGCCCTTGCGGAAAAAGGCCCCGGGTTCAAGAAAACCCTGAACAAGCTGATCGGCTTGCACCACCTTCACCTGCCCTTCCCGTTCCAGGCGCACGGATCCCGTTGCCAGCTGGAATAGGGTTTGAGCGGGTTCGCCCTTGCGAAATAGCACCTCCTCCGGGTTGGCCATCCGTTGCACGGAATTCAGGGCGAATTTGGCCTGGAAGCCACCTAGGGTCTTGTTCATTTCCCGCAGACGACTGGAAAACTGCGCACAGATGGCGCGGGTGAGCCCTGGGAAACTGGCAATCACGGCGTCGATATGCGCGGGCTTCAGCCGCAAGACAAAACTGCCGCCGGAACTGCGCACCGAAGCGGAGCGAAGCTGCGTATCGAAATACGCCATCTCCCCCACAATGCCCGGCTGCTCGGGATCACAAAGCACCGTAGCGAGAATCACGGGCGGCAGATCGGGCCGCAGGGAAGCTCGTTCCACCACGAAAGCTCCCTTCAAGACTAGGAACACCTCTTGAGAATCCTCACCTTCACGCATCAGGTACTCGCCGTCCCGATAGCGCAAAGCCTCGATATCCGCGTGCTCCCGTAGCAGCCGGAGGAATTCGGAATCATCGGCCAGTTCCAGGCGTGCGAGGTCAAAAGGGTCTGGCATCGAAACTCCAGGGAAGGTTGAGTCAAGGTTGAGAACAACCTTGACCCAACACAAGCCAGCAATCTTTTGTTTTTTTTCTTCGCGCCCTTCTCGGCTTCGCGGGAAATCTGAGAGCTCTGATTGCGCCCGCGACCCTCGCCGTGGTGCCATAGAACCATGCTGCGAATCCTTCTCTCCATTGGTCTGGTGCTCCTGGTCTTGGGAGGCGCTCTTACCTATATGGCCCGCCGCTCCATGAGCCTATGCCCTGCCCTTTCGCGCCATCCCAGGCTGGTATGGGGCTTCTTTGGGCTATTCCTGGGGGCGATGTTTCTGGTGCCCTTAATCAATCGTTGGGCCAATCACCAGGCCGATTACCTCTATTGGCTGAGCTATGGGCTGTTCAGCTTCGTCTCGACCTACTTGGTTTACCTTGCCGTGGCCGATTTCGGGCAGGTCATCGCGCAACGGTGGACCTCGGCGCCAGTTGGCTTGTGGGCTTTTAGAGTGGCCCTTGGTGCAACGGTATTGTCGGTTCTCGTGGGGCTGATCATGGCGGTGCGGCAGCCGCAAATCAAGCAGGTGGAGGTGGCCATCGCGGGGCTTCCCAAAGGACTGGAGGGGTTCCGCATCGTGCAGATCTCCGATTTGCATTTGGGTCCGCTGGTACCCATGGCCAAGGTGCAGCTATTGGTTGAACGCACCAACGAACTCAAGGCCGATCTCATCGCCATTACCGGCGATCTGGTGGATGGCGAAGCCAACGGCGTGCAAGCCAAAGCCGAACGCATGGCGTCACTTCGGGCCTCTCACGGGGTTTTCTTTGTCACCGGCAATCACGAATATTATTCCGGCATCGCGAAATGGATTCCGATCATCAAGGGGTTGGGCTGGAAGACTCTGGATAACGGGCATGAGTTGATCGAGCGCCAACAAGCCCAGTTGGCAGTGCTCGGCATGCCGGACCCTGCCGCCAGGGGCAGGCGTGGCAATGGACAAGGGCCTAATCTCGCCAAGGCGCTCGAAGGAATACCCGAGGGAACGACCAAACTCTTGCTCTTCCATCCCCCCACGGGTTTTGAAGCCGCCGACAAGGCAGGCATTGCTCTGCAACTCAGTGGGCACACCCATTCAGGCCAGTATTTTCCCTGGAGCCTTTTCATACCGTGGCTCTATAGGTTTCCAAAGGGATTGAACCGTCAAGGTGCTCTTTGGATTTACACCAGCGTGGGAACGGGCTTCTGGGGGCCACCGAATCGCTTTCTGGTGGCGCCGGAATTGACTGTGCTCACGTTGCGCAGGGCCTAAAACGCTCAACTTGCTTTTTGGATATTTTTTGCTCTTTGTGGAGCAAAGTGATCCAGAATCAGTCGGCGTCAAGGCCAACCCGGGAGGTGGCTATGGAATCCCTAAAACCATTGCTGATGACCAAGCCTCCGGCTTCCCATCCCCGCCGCCACGAAAAGGGAGGCATCCTTGCCACCGAAAATCATCCTGAGCTAAGGCTCTTGGAGGATGTCCGGCAATCCCCCTCAGAGCCGAAGATCATTGCTGCGATCCGGGAGGATGAGAGTCTCGGCTTGGAAGTAACGGAAGCTCGACTCCGGGAAAAATCCCCAGAGGAGTGCCAGCATCTGCTCGCGAAGTTCCTGGAACTTGGTCGAGTGTCCGTCTTCTCAAAGGGAATAGAGCAAGTCATCGAGGGCCTTGAATCCACTCAGATCGAAACCCGCCGATGGTCTTTGGAAACCATTCAGGCCTTGGCGATGAGTCAGGATCAGACCCTAATCCCCCATGGCACGCTTCAGTTGCTGTTAAGCAAGGCAAGCCGCTGCCTGATTTCTGAACCCGATAGCAATCTTCAGACGATCGCCGTGGAAACGGTCGCTCTCTTATTGGGTTCGGTGGCGGCCCTCGGAGACCTGATGGGCACCCAGAGCCATCTGGCCTGGATAATACGCGATGCGGGGGAGGCGGGCCCTGAACTGCAGCAGCGAATTCTTTCCTCCACGAATCTCGGCCTGGCCCCTTTGCGCCTCTTCTTTCACGAGGGTCACTCTGTTTTAGAGAGTCGCCTGTTGCCCTTTTTCCGCATGGCCGGACCCGATAGTATTCGTGGCCTGGTAAGGAATCTAGAGGGCGAAGAGAACCATCATCGAAGAAACCGCATCCTGGAACTGCTGAAGGCTCTGGCGCCCTTGAGTCTTGAACCCGTTCAGGAATCACTCGAAGCCGAGGCTTGGTTTCTGGTGCGCAACGCCTTGAATTTGCTGGGTGAGCTGGGCGAACCGGATTCCCACGAAGCCATTCGGCGTTTTCTCGAACACCCGGATCTTCGGATCCGGCGAGCCGCTGTGAGGGCCTTTTGGAAGACGGGAGGCCTTCGCAGTGAACAGGATCTTCTGGGTCTCCTACCCAAGAACGAAGCTGAAATTCAGCGTGAAATTCTGGTCGGTCTTGGCCAGATTCGGGCCGTATCGGCTGTGGATGCGATTTCCCAACTTTCGCTCCAAGCCGAGGAACCCTTTCGCATTAATTGCCTTGAGGCCCTTGGAAAAATTGGCCAACCCCAAGCCATTCCAATCCTGGCGAAATGTTTACAAGAACAGGGAAGATTCTTCAAGACCCGGGAATCCACAAGGGTTCGAGAAGCCGCAGCCGTGGCGTTGATGGCCATTGGAACTCCTGAAGCCAAGGAGGTTCTTGCCCGGGCGGTTCAAGCGGCCCCCCGAAACGAAGCTCAAGTCAACCTTCGAAAAATCCTGGAACGACCCAGCTGGGATTGAGAATGATAGGGTTAGACCCGGGATGCCTGGCATACAATGGGTGCGGCATCCATGGAGGTCGCCCGGACGTGACGGAATCACTTAAGCCCTGGCGTGCGGTCTGCGAAGCGGATCTGCGAGCGCATTCCGAGGCGGATTCCATTCGCTTTTGGCGGAGCTCTCACGCGACTGAAAGCGGTCCCCGGGCAATCTTCAACTACCGTTTCGAACACACCCTTGCCGTGGTGAAGATTGCAAAGTGGCTGGCGCCCCTTACCGGTGCCGATGCGGAGATTCTTGAATGCGCCGCATGGCTGCACGATGTCCGCAAACGCCTCGATGATCCTCATGGAAAAGACCATCACGCCCAAGATGCCGTGGCGGCGGTTGATGGAATTCTCCATGGCACAGATTTTCCAGCGGCCAAGATACCCATGGTGAAACAGGCCATTCTCCGCCATGTGGGACTGCAGCTCTCCCATCGCCTGGAACCTCTTGAAGCCGCCTGTTTGTGGGATGCCGATAAGCTCAGTAAAGTCGGAGCCGCCAGCCTGATTCACTTCAGCGGCATCAGTGGTGGCTTCGGCCCGGTTGAAACCGAACAACTTTTGACCCAGGGGGAACGGTGGCTCGAACTCGCCCGGGGAATCGTGGCTTCACTGAATACGCCGCCAGCCCAAGCTGAAGGTGAACGTCGATACCGATTTCTCGTTCAGTATTACGCGCAACTCCGCCGAGAATGGAGCGACCCCATGATGGAAAGCCAGCCATGAAGTTTCTCGACTTGGTTCAAATTCTCCAGATGGCCATCAAATCATTGTTGATGTACACCGATGCCCATCCACGCTCTCAGGAGGCCCTGCGCTCCTTAACCGAAGGACTGGGCACGTGGCTGACCGATAAGCCCTCGCTGCACATCGCCGCTTCCAATGGCAAGTTGTTCGTGGATGGCGCTCCTCTCGATGGCCAGAACATGCATACCGCCGCCTTGGCGCGTCAACTCTCCGAACGGGAGATTGCCGGGTTCATCCTTCAACGCGGTGTCACGGCGGATGAACTCCTTGAGATGCTGAAGATCCTGATCCTGAAACCCAGCAAGCTCGAGCAGATGGGCGGAGTGGCCAAGGTCATGGCCGACCAGCAACTCCGCCACATCACGCTAGGGCAGATCCAGTACAAGGCTGTGCGAGAAGGGGAAGAGAGCGGCGCCGGTGGCCCCGAAGCCGCACCAGCCCTGATCGAAGGCGAGGTCGCGACCCTGGGGCTTCAGGAAAGTGCTCCCGAGATGTTGGAGCGTTGGCGAGAGGCTCTCGAAGCAGCCCTTCGAGCCTCGAAGGAAGCGGCTTCGGCCCGAGCCGAATCCAGCCTGAGTTTTCTGGATGAGCAACCGGGCACCAGTGAAATTCTTGGAAATAGCCTACCGCCTGCCCAAGACTTGCTCCCTGCCGATCTGGCCTTTTTGGCTCCCGTTGCCCGCGATCTGGATTGGGGCAGCGCCTTTCCGACTGGAGCGCAGCTCGAGGCCCTTCAACAAGCCCTATTGTCGTTGCCTGGCACCTCTTTGTGGTCAGTCATGGCTGGCTTGCCAAGCCTTCCAGCGGCACCGGGGGGCTTGAGCTTGGCCTTTCAGGCTTTGACCCCAGAAATGCTAAGCCAAGCAACTTCGAAATTGCTTGAGGCCGAGATTCCCTGGAATCAGGTTAAAGATCCACTCCTCCAACTCCTGGGAACCACACCTCATCAGCAGGCCATCCTGAGCCATCTGAAGGCTCGGCTGGGCCAGGATGGCCGCGTCGAAGAGTTAATCCATCAGGTTGATTGGAACCATCAGAGTCTTGAGGAAAAGATCCAGCGGGCGCTGGAAGGGGAAACCCTTTGGCAGATCGGCCCCGATCAACGGTTGGCGCTGCTTCGCAACCTGATCGATTTGGAGAAGTTCGATACCTTTCTGCAAATTCTCGAACGCATTCTCGGTGAGCTCACCTCGGAGAATGTAACCCGACGCGAGGAAGCTACGCGAGATCTCGTGACGATTAGTCAATGGATGCGCGATCCAGGCCTTCCCTTAGAAGTCCAGGGTCCCCTAATTCAGGGTTTGTCGGCGCATTTCGGCTGGGAGCCTATTCTCGCCATTCACCGCAACACGGCCAAGGCCCTGGAACATGTTTTCGAATGCATGGTCATGCATGAAGAATTCGCCATGGTGCGAGAACTGATGCAGGAGATCGAAGGCCTGTGTTCGTTCCTGGATGATCAACAGGAATGGCGCGGATTCGCCCTGGCTAAGCTCAGGGGGCGACTCTCGGCCGAGGATCTGATGGCCTACACCATGGACTACCTTCATCGCGTGGAACCCGAAAAAGTTTTAACAGACGCCATCCCCTATTTCGAATTCCTGGGTGAACCCGCCGCACGGGAATTGGCCAGAGTCCTGGGCGATGAGCCTGATCGAAGGCGTCGAGGGCGACTTCTCGATGTCATTCGCGTCATGGGTCCCATCGCTGTTCCGGTCCTATTGGAAGGCCTGTATTCACCGACCTGGTATTTCGTCCGCAACACCCTGAACCTACTGGCCGATATGGGTGATGCCGGACTGATCATACCCATAGCAACGTGCCTGAACCACGCGGATGCTCGGGTGCGGGCCTCGGCCATTCGGGCGCTTTGGAAACTGGGTGGCCCCGCCGCCAGTGCCCCTTTGCTGAGCGCCTTGCCCACCGCCGATCCTGATACGCAGGTTGAAATTCTCTTTGGGCTCGGCCAGATTCAGGCCTCTACGGCCGTTGTGGGAATTCTGGATTTGGCCAAACAGAGCGGAGCCAGCCAGAAGGTCCGCATCAAGGCGGTGGAAGCTCTCGGACTCATCGCTTCGCCCATGGCCGCCCCTGCTCTTTTAGATCTGCTGCGCCGCAAAGGGCGCATCTTCTCCACGGCAGAACCTACGGAACTAAGAGTGGCCATTGCCCGGGCTTTGCTGGCCATCGGCACGCCCCAGGTGGAAGCGGAACTTCGCCAGATCGTCGCAGATGAACCGAAGAACCAGGATCGCGAAGCCCTGCAGCGCATTCTTGATCTCCATTGGACCCGGACCTGATGTCGGGCGGCGCTCCGGAATCCAAACAACTCCTGGAGGCTTTCGAGGCTTTCACAGCGGCCAGCGAGCAGTTGCAGAACCGCTACGAGGCACTTCAAGATCAATTGGGCCGCCTGCGCAACGAATTGGAAACGGTCATCGAGGCCGTGCCTTTCGCCCTGTGGGTTCTGGGCAACGAAGGCGAGTTGCGTTTTACCAACCGCCCCCAGGGCATGGCGGGTTGTTTTCAGGATGGCGTCCCGCCTTGGGAGCTCGATTCCCCCACCGGCCTTCGCCATTTCAAGG
>JAUYES010000076.1 GCA_030691225.1 Holophaga sp.
TTGTATTTCACAAATGTTTTCCTCGGCGCAATTAATTTTATAAGTATTCTACTAGGTGCAATTGTTTTTATGATAATATTAGAAAAATTCATTATAGCATGCAGGGAATCATAATAAATCAATTGCCCAGACGTACAACTGCTCGATTTTCTATATATCCAAGTAATTATCCCGCTTAAGAAGTGTGACCAATGACCCTCCTCCTAAGAACTGAGCCATTGCGAAGTTTGCTCAACAGAAAACAAGACCGTTGTCATGTTGAACCGGTGGACTTGGTGGGCTCTGGCAACTCAGTTCAATTTATGTGCTGGGTCGCAGGCAAAAATGAAAGAAATTCTCTCCGATCTTTTCGGCAGGAGCCGAACACTCTCATCGTTTGATTTTGCTTGTCAGAAAAGGATAGCTCTGTGGAACCAGGAAATAAAATCGTTAGACCGGGATTAAACGGAACCCTTACAGGTGAAAGCGGCGAGAAGTTGACTCCCCCGGACAAGTGGGCATTCCTTCCTGCTGGCGATGCCGGTATCACCAAGAAAGTAACCGCCAAGGGCCTCTTCTGGCGAGTGCAGGCCAAGATGGGCCGGCGCATCATTTGCAAAGGGGTTTGGGCACCGGAAGAAACGATAGCACTGGCCACGCAAGCGGTCGAGGCGGTCCGTTCAACAGAATCATACAAAAAGAAACTAGACAGTGACCGTCAGCGCAGGGGCAAGAAGCAGGCCGAGTATGAGCAGGAATTTTGCCTTGAAGTCCGCGCCTTCCTCGCCTTTGCCCCAAGACACCACGATTTGGAAAAAGTGATGGCTGAGACTATTACCAGGCATACGGTTCCCGTCGGCAGCGGCACAGTGGCACGGACAGCCATGATCCCTGTCGCAGGGCGGGCGGCAAAAGCGGTAATCGCCTGGATGCGGCATCAAACGACCGCCTATGAGTCCATGCGAATCCCCAGAATAAAAGGGGAAAGGCGGGAAATCAGAAGGATGCTGGCAAGGCGATCGGTGGAATTGCTTAAGGCGTATCGAGATGGCCTTGAGCCCTCTGCTGACTGCCCCTTAAAGAAAGCGCTGGAAAAGTCCGAGCCAAGCTGAGGCCCCTAACCGGCCCTGAAAAACCGTTGCCCGGGAAGGGTCTTTTTCCAGCTCCAGCACCCACCTGATCCGTGCGTGTTGAAAAAAATGGGCAATTCCAGGCAAATACGGTTAAAATACGAAAAATTGCGACGGTTTCCTGCCGAAACACCCCTCTGCAACCGCACAAGCCGTCCCGCAACAAACCAGGAGAATCTTTCCATGCATCTTCCCTCCAGCAGACGCTCCTTCCTCA
>JAUYES010000087.1 GCA_030691225.1 Holophaga sp.
TCATCGCCGGCAAAATTCTTTTTTTGAATCAGCCGGCGATGCACGTCGATGAACAGCGATAACGGAAAGATTGTGGAACACCTGGCGACACCGTTGAATGCCGTTTGGCTTTACCGGCTCCAGACCCAATCGCCTTGTTCATGGTTTGCGCTGCCATCTGCCCCACGGGGTGCACGCGGGCTATCAATTCCGAATCGTCCAGGGACTCCAAGCTTGCTCCTTCAGGAAGGCATACCTGGATTTGCTGAAGGGGTTACAGGGCGTTCCAACGATTCCAGCGCGAGCTTCCAGGCGGGTAGATCCAAGCCCCGTCCGATCACCACCGCAACGCGGGAAACGGGCTTGCCATCGGGGCCTAGGGACAGGGGCATGATTTCCAGGCGGCCATCGGCCAGCTGAAAAGCCCAGCGGTCACTGCCGTCTTCTTCGCGCCTGGGCCAACCCTGAAAGGAGGCGATGCCCTTGGCCCGCAGGAGTTCACCGGGGCCGATGGGCCGGCGGAACAGGTCTGCCATGCCTTCGGGATCCACGGGGTGGCGCCAGGGCAGGCTTAGCACCCGGGCATCGGCGAAGCCATGGCGGGGCAGGGCCGTGCCGTGTTCGGGACGTTTGGCAAGATCTCCCGCCCAGGGATCGGGGCTGCCGGGGGCCGCCATTCCCAAATGGGTGGGCACTACGGTGGTTCCTTTGAATTCGGTTCGGGTTTCGCTTTCCCAAGCCATGGCTTGGCTCGGATCGAGATCGGCCTTGCTGATGTAGACGAGGTTGGCCAGGCCGATTTGATGGCGCAGCAATTCCCGCTGTTTCAGGTGGTGCAGTGGCGTCAGGCAGGACACGACCGTCAGGCATCCGGCGATTCGAAGACGGCCTTGAAGGCTTTCTTCGGACCCCAGATCCATCAAATCCGTGGGGTCGGCGAGGCCCGTGGTTTCCAGCACGATTCGCTCGGGGCGGCGCTCGGAGGGCAGTTCGCACCAGGCGGCGAGGGTGGCCACCACATCGCCTCGCAGGCTGCAACAGGCACAGCCGTTCACCAAGCTGGCAATGTCAGCGAGTTCCGGTCGTTCGGCCATCACCAGGCTTTCGTCCACACTCACGGAACCGAACTCGTTGATGAGCATCGAAACCCGGCGACCTTGGGCAATTTCTTCTTTGAGAAGTCGATTGACCACGGTGGTTTTACCCGAGCCCAAGGGGCCGGTGACTAGGAGCAAATCAATGGGAGCAGCGCAGCAGTTGGACGACATGCTTCGATCATGACCACTTTTGAAATTGCGGAGGAAGGGCTCCGCCACGGGATTCTTCCTTTGGGATTTCGATTCGCCGCCCCAAGGTTCCGGTAGCCTTAACGAATGACCGATTGGATTGATCTCACCTACCTGACCGGAGTCACCCTGGCGGGTGCCGTGGCGCGAGCCATCGAACGCGGTCTGCCGGAAGGGGTGCGGTTGCGCCTGAATGCCAAGCTCGATGAGGATCTGGCAACGGGCTGGGTATGGGTGCATGCCGTGAGCGTGGGTGAATTGATCCTGGCCGATGGCATCGTTCGATGGTTGGTGGAGCAGGGGCAGCGGGTTCATGTCACCACGGGAACCCCAGCGGGAATGGGGCTTTTGGCTCAGCGGCTCACGCTTTGGAATCGTGACCAGGAGCTTGTAACGGGCGGTGCCTTTCCTCTGGATGACCCCAC
>JAUYES010000587.1 GCA_030691225.1 Holophaga sp.
AGCGGAGATCCCGCTAGGCGGGATCCGGCGACCTGTCGCTTAGATGTTCAAAGGTTTTCTTGGCGTCTTCGTGTCTTGGCGTTTCGTCTTTTCTGTTTCCCGCAAATCCGAAGAGCCAATTTTTTTAAGTCAGCATCAAACGCAAAATCCGGGGTTAACAAAGCGCCCGGCAAGCCGGGCGCTTTGTTAAATCCATTTTTTCACCTAAAGGCGCGCAGCGCCTTTAGCTCCAGGCGCACTCGCAGGTAAAGTGACGCAGATATTTCGACTGCTTCACGATCTTCACGCCACGAATGTTTTTCGCGTTGGCTTTCACTTCGGCGATCACTTCGGCGGCGAAATCAAAGTGGGACTGGGTGTACATCCGGCGAGGGAAGGCCAGTCGCACAAGTTCCATCGAATGGTAGGTCTCAGTGCCATCTTCCAGGCGTTTTCCAAACATCACCGAACCGATCTCGACGCCACGAATGCCACCTTCAAGGTAGAGAGCATTGCACAGCGCCCAAGCTGGATATTGATCCACGGGCATGTCCGGCAGAACGGTTTTGGCATCAATGTAAACCGCATGGCCCCCAGTGGGTTTGACGAAACCGACACCGGCCTCTTCCAGCTTCTCACCCAGATATTCGGCCGTGCGCAATCGGTAGCGCAGGTAGGACTCGTCCATGCCTTCTTCTAGTCCCACGGCCAGTGCTTCGAGATCGCGCCCGGCAAGGCCACCGTAGGTGGGAAAACCCTCGGTGAGAATCAGCATGTTGCGGACAGCGTCCAACCACTCGTCGCTGCGCAGCATGATGAAGCCACCGATATTGACCATGCCATCCTTCTTGGCGCTCATGGTGCAGCCATCGGCATAGGAGAACATTTCCTGGCAGATGGCCTTGATGCTGGTGTTCTGGTAGCCATCCTCGCGCAGTTTGATGAACATGGCGTTTTCGGCGAAACGGCACACATCCATGATGAAGGGCTTGCCATGTTTCTTCAAAAGCTGGCTATAGGCTCGGATATTGGCCATGGAAACGGGCTGGCCACCACCGGTGTTATTGGTGACAGTGATCATGCCGAAGGGGATGCGATGCCCTTCCTTGGTCAGGATTTCTTCTACCCGAGCAAGATCGATATTGCCCTTGAAGGGGTGAATGAGGCTCGGCTGTAGGCCTTCGGGAATCACCAGATCCACGGCTTCCACACCATTGAATTCCAGGTTGGCGCGGGTGGTATCAAAGTGGCAGTTATTGGGCACCAAGTCGCCCTTCTTGCACACCGCGGTGAAAAGCACCTTCTCGGCGGCACGGCCCTGGTGGGTGGGAATGAAATGGGTCATGCCCGTGATGTTTTGAAGCACGGCTTCCAGTCGGTAGAAACTGCGCGCACCGGCGTAGCTTTCGTCACCAACCATGATGGCGCCCCATTGGGCGGAACTCATGGCGCCGGTGCCGGAATCCGTCAGCCAATCGATGAGCACATCCTCGGCTCGAAGTTTGAAGACGTTCAGTTTCGCTGCTTCCAGCAAGGAGACGCGCTCCTCGCGAGTAGTCATGCGAATGGGTTCAACGGATTTGATACGAAAAGGTTCGATGAGGGTCTTAGGCATGGGAAACCTCGAATACAGATGCGTGATTGAAATCGGATTCGGAAATTTTTAGATGTTTACCCGGTTCCCATTCCCATCCGCGCAGGACGAGCGGGGCTCATGCTCCGCTCTTCGCTGTTTCTTCCGACACCCAGCAATCATTTACCGCTCCGCAAGCGCCTTGAGGCCGAGTAAGGCGCGCTCCATGGATGAGAATACCGCCAGCCCGGCCTGTTGAAGAGCCTGTCGATAGGGCTCGTAGATGGGACCGGCTTCCACCACGGCACCCAGTCGTTTGCCGCTTTCCTTGGCGACAGCCGCAAGGGCATCGGCAAAGGCCTTCATTTTGCTGGCATCCCACGTCTCAAGACGCATGGTGAGCGGCACCAGCCCCACCACAACCGTATCGGCCGCGCTCTGAGCCACGAGTCGCGCACTGGCCAGATATGCCTGCTCATCCGCCATTGGCGTTAAATCCAAGGGAAGATGCGCCGCTACCAATTCCTGAAGCTTGTGCTCCACCAAGAGTGCCTTCAGGGCCTCGACTTCAGAGGCTTCGAGGTGATGGCCTCGCAAGGCCCCTTCGAGCAGATCCGCACTGACCACCGATTCGTAGCCAGCATTGGTCATGACCGCCACGCGGCTGGGTTTACCTTCGGGATGGGCGCTGAGCCAAGAGAGCACTGCGTCGTAGGTTTCCATGCGCTCGCAAACAATGACGCCCGCCCGTTTCAGCAGGGCCTTCTGCAGTTCCCAATCACCGGCCAAGGCCCCGGTATGACTGCTAGCGGCGGCCTGGCCTTCGGCACTGCGACCGCCCTTGTACATCACCACCCACTTGCCATTGCGGGCAAGTTCTTGAGCGGCCTTGGCGGTAGCCAAAAGATCACCGGGCTGAAACCCCTCCACATAGGTCGCCACGACTCGGGTCTGCTCATCCTTACCCAAAGCCGCGATGAAATCCGAAAGCCGGACATCGATTTGTCCGCCGATGGACACACCGTAGCGCAGGGGCAATTGAGGGGCGCAGGAGAGACGGGTGATGAGAAAGGCCCCGCTCTGGCTCACCAAGGAAAGGGATCCGCCCTTGGCCATGAACGGCAGTTTGACTTCGGGGATAAACAGAGTGTTCAGATTCCCCTCGGAGCTCAGGAAGCCAAGTCCATTGGGGCCCACCAAGGCCGGCGTCCATAGCCCCTGGCTGCGTCGCGCCTCCAGCAACTGCACCACGCGCTTGCCCCGTCCTTCCGTATCAGCACCATCGCCCACGCCGCCCGGAACCAGATAAACCACTTGGGCTCCACCACCCTGATTACAGAGCTGCTCGATGGCTTGCACGGTCTGCGCGGCAGGAAGGCACAGGATCAGCATATCCACGGGCTTTTGCGCGAGATCTTCGATGCCATTTAGGCAGGGAAGGCCCGAGATTTCCTTCTCACCAGGCTTGATGGGAATGATGGAACCCGGTGCCATGGTGGAACGCAGCAAGTTATCCAAAATCATGCGGCCAGGTGTGCCTTCCCTCGCGGAAATCCCAGCTAGCGCGATCGTCCGTGGCTTTACCAACAGCTCAAAGAGCCGGTCAGGGCTAAGCCCAGCGGAAGCACTTTGGGCACAATCCATGGCTTCGCAGGTGCCTACGCCATCCAGAGCAATGGGGCGGCCTTCTTCGTCCAGCACGAGAGGATTCATTTCCAGAAGGGTGGCGCCCTCCTCTTCCAGCAAATCCACCAGCTTCCAGAGTCCCTGAATGAAGGTCAGCAGCTTGGAAACATCGGTGAGCGCCTTCCCCTGGCGCATGGTGCCCAGCCACGTGCGGCCCAGCCAATGCGCCTTGAATTCTGCCAAGGCCTGCTCCGGCGTAGTAAGTGCCACAGGCCAGAGTAGGGGTCGGATTTCTTCCCCCCAAGCATTGGTCAAAATGCCGCCGATACCCACCACGATGGTCCAGCCAGCATCTGGAGTCTTACGTAATGCCACCAAGGCCTCGCATGGCATCCCTGAGACTTTCTTGAAATCCACCATCCGGGCGACCAAGGTGCCCACATATTCGCCGTGGGGAGAGGCAGCCGCCTTCATTACCTCGTGGTGAGACCACACGGTTTCGTTGCTGAACCGATCAAACTTGACCAAACCGAGATCGGATTTATGCCAGACATCGATGGCCGTGCCTTTGATAACAATGCCCTGCCCTGCTTCGAAGCCAAGCCTGGCAAGATCCCCCTGATCGCGGACCACGCCCCATCGATCAATGCACAAACCCACCTTGGCCAATAATTCGTAGGCGCGGATTTCGTGGATAAAGCGAGCACTCATGGGAACTCCTATCGGTCCGTGAAAAGCAATGACTAGGGAAGTATCACGGCCAGATCCTGTGGATGGGGTCACAGGCCAGACTCTAGGGACGCACCAGAGTGACGAATATCACACCGACAACAATATCCATACAAATGCTTGTCGAAACGAACAAAGAACCAAACGAAACAAGCAAATTTAATTGTAAATTTCAGACATAACCTACTGAATCGTGAAAATGCACCGATGAGTTTCTGGAACACGCGTTCACAGGAGTTCATTGATGAAGCCTCTTCTTCTGATCCTCGCCACCACCCTCGGCCTTACGCTTTCCGCCGGTGAACTATCCCCGGATACCACGGCCAAGATCGTGAAGGTGATCGTCAACGGTTCTGGAGGCAAGATTGTCTGCCGAGACAGCGCGATGAAAAGCCTGCTGGATTCCAATAACGTGAACACGGAAGGCAGCTCAAACATTATCTGGAGTTCGACCCCAGCTGAAATTCGCATGCTTAAAGCTCAGCGCAAGCTGATCATCTGCAACCGTTCAGAGTTTCTTGCCATGGGAGCCGCCATTGCCATCACTGAAGACGGTGGGAAGCCCAAGATCTTCCTGCATCCGGGCAATATTGCCGCCAGCGGCGTCATCCTTTCTGATGCAGTCTTGAAGATTGGCGAAAAGATCTAATTGTAAAAACTAGGCAAAATATCCCGCTGTATCCAGAAATTTAAAAACTCAAGCTCCAACGCTCACCTCCCGAAGAGAGCCTTTTCGGGAGGTGCTTGTTATGAAGGCCAAAAATCTTGCGCTCACCCTTGTCCTTGCAAGTTTTTCCGCCTGGACCCAAGCCGGTGAACTGCCCCCAGAAGTGCTTGCCAAATTCGTAAAATTGCTCTCTTCCAGCGCCAATTCAGCAGGGAAGGTTGCCTGCAAAGATGGGGGCATGGCTGGGGAACTGGCCAAATTAGGCGTGAACGCGGATGGCGGTTCCAAGGTCGCTTGGGCTGCCAGCGAGGCCGAGGTACGAAGTCTGAAGAGTGCCGGAAAGCTCGTGCTTTGCGGAAAACTCGAATGGCTGCCGGCTGGCGGGGCCATAGCCATTGTGGAAGAAGGTGGAAAACCCCAGATTTACCTGCACATGGGCAACATTTCAGCATCAGGCGTTGCCCTTTCAGACACCATCCTGAAAATCGGCAAGAAGCTCTAATTACTTTGATTGCTTAATCCATTGATTCTTCCCCAGACAAGGGAAGCCGACATCTGAAAATCAGTGCATGTTCTCCTAAATCCAAATTCCAAATTCAAGGATCGCTTCCAACCACCCGAAAAGATGGGAAGTGGAAGGGAGATCTCATGAAGCTAAAAACCGCAGCTCTTATCTTGACGATTGGGAGTTTTTTCGCATGGCTGCCAGCGGGTGATCTTCCTCCAGAAGTGGCTGCCAAATTAGTCAAGATCATTGCCACAGCCAGCGGAGGCAAGGTTTCATGCCGCGATTCAGGAATGAAGGCCGCTCTTGAAGCCGCTGGCGTCACCGTGGATGGCGATTCCCGGGTGGTGTGGGCCACCAACCCCGTGGAAATAAAAATGCTCAAAGGGCGCTTGATTATCGTGGGCCGGAAAGAATTTCTCTCTGCAGGCGCAAGTATCGCCATCGTT
>JAUYES010000114.1 GCA_030691225.1 Holophaga sp.
GAAGATCGCGGATTTCCTCTTCGACCAACTCGACAAGTTCGGCATCATCGACGAGATCAACCTTATTAAGGAAGACAAGAATCGAGGGAACGCCAACCTGACGGGCAAGAAGGACATGCTCGCGGGTCTGGGGCATGACAGAGTCAGGAGCGGAAACCACAAGAATGGCACCGTCCATCTGCGCTGCGCCGGTAATCATGTTCTTGATGTAGTCGGCGTGGCCAGGGCAGTCAATGTGTGCGTAGTGCCGCTTCGCTGACTGATACTCAAGATGCCTGGTGTTAATGGTGATACCGCGGGCTTTCTCTTCGGGCGCATTGTCGATATCGTCGAACTTCATCGCTTTATCGCCGAATTTGCGTGAGCAGTACTGGGTGATGGCCGCACTGAGCGTCGTCTTGCCGTGGTCAATGTGACCGATAGTACCAACATTCATATGGGGTTTGGTACGCGAGAATTTCTCTTTAGCCATATGCTTCTCCTCCTTGGCTTCGTACAGCCAATTATTTCCTTGGGTGGGCTTATGGATTATATTGAAAGAGAACAGGCTGTGCAAGTGGCACGAAGACCGATTCGAAGTACATAATCACTTTTCCCAAGCTGACATACACTAATTCAAAGCTGTTATTGTTTCAAGTCCTGATTATTGGACCTGAAGCAGGCTCAAGCCGGTAAAAGCGCGCTTGGAACAGTGCCCTTCCTTCGGTTGCCGAACGTATTTCCGTAGCAAAACCGAAAAGCACCCTCATCGGTGCGACAGCACAAATCAATTTCCCACCGGTCACATCCTCAACTGACTCCAGTCTGCCACCCCGGGCAGTGATCAGAGCAGCAGAAGGTCCGAAATATTTATCCGGCACTTCAAGCTCGACACACATTACAGGCTCAAGAACCATTCCCCTGGCCTTATCGGCACACTCCCTTCCGCACAGGGAAGCCGCCGCCTCTACCGCAATTTCAGCAATACGTCCCGAACCGGAAGGCATCTGGATCTCTTTTATTGTAGCAATGACATCATCGAGCGGAAACCCTGCTACCGGTCCGACCGAAAGCGCAGACGACAATCCTCGTTTGGCTGCTTCCACGAGTATCGCAGGCGCCCGTATACCTGCCTCAATTCCGATAACGATCCCTGAACCGCGAGGAAGCGGACCGATTTCTGCTTCTACAGCCGTCCGTATCCTCTCGCCGCCAATATCGCGATCAAATTCCTGTCGGTAAACCACGGTTGCAGTCAAGGTTTCTCGATATGCAACCCTTGGATTCCCCGTTCGGATATGTGCACCGTACTCCCTTGCAAGTCTTTCAAGTGCAACTTCAAGATGAAGTTCTCCAAGACCGGAGAGTTCATATCGACCGGTTTGAGGATCCTCGGATACACGAAGCGCCGAATCTTCTGCCGCGAGGGCTGTGAGGGCAACACCGATCCTTGCAGTATCTGCGACTGTTCTCGGTTCGATTACGATCGAGACAACTGGTTCCGGAACACTTACCGATTCATAAAGTATCGGATGCGCCGGATCACAGAGTGTTGCACCGGCACCTCCCGATGCCCCGGTTTCAGGGATTGAGAAAGCGACTATATCGCCTGCTTCCGCGGAAACGATCTCTTCAAGAACATTTGCCTGGATTGCAAAGATCCGCTTGATTCGGACAGGCAATCCTGATCTCGAATCCAGCACTCTTTGTCCGCTTTTGATGCTGCCCGACCATATCCTTGACCATGAAAGCCGCCCGTTCTGCATATCAGAGCTTGTCTTGAAGACAAAACCGGAAAAGTATTCGCCGATGTCAGCCATTCTTC
>JAUYES010000119.1 GCA_030691225.1 Holophaga sp.
ATGTAGCTCTCCACAAGCGCCCTGGCGACGTTCAGGAAGCTGTCGCGTTCCAGATACCGCAACAGGTTCACATGTCGCCCGACCAGGGCGAGGGAGCGCTGCGCGCGACGCACGAGTGCAACGTCTCCTGGCCCAGGCCGATGATGTTCGCGGACAATGCCCAAGCTATGCGCTCGCGTCTGCCAGGCTAGCCGACTTCGCCTCGGCCTTCTGGCCGGAGGCAAGCTCTTTTTCCGCCGCAGTGAGCTGCGTATTCAGCCACGTCGAAAACTCAGGCTGGAGAGAGAACTCCCAACGGCATTCCCGGCAACGCTTCTTGACCTCCCTGTAGCGGTTGAGGGTATCGTTGCTGACTTTGATGTTGACCTGACACTCAAGCGCGGCGTTTTTCTTGATGATGCCCACAGTTTTTCCTTTGCGTTAGCGGTTATTGGTTGATGACAAGACCCAGAACAGGAGAAGGGCCCACAAATCGCGTCTACGCAACTGCGGAAAAAGGAGTCCAGCAGAAATGTGGGGACATCTTTTCTTTTTTTTCGTGCTACGCAATTGCATGCATTGGCTAGCGCATTCGCGCTGGCCTAATAGATTAATTTTACGGGATAAAATGGCTTCATCAATGAGGTGGACTGTCTTCGAGCCTTTCGTGCCCGCTGCTCTTGCGGTCCGATTGGGTCGGCGTGGTAAGCTTCAGCCAGACCCGCATCTTGTCCCGTCGGCCTTCACACCGACACGGCCCGCACTGGACGTCACTCACGTGCCGCAAGAAGGGATGCGCAAACCCGTACATGTAGGAGGAAGAGGATCGGAAGGTGTGCGCTCCAATTATAGGCGCTCGTCTTCATCCATGCCCATTCGGAATCGTAACCCTGCCGTTTTGATCGAGAGCAAACTTCTGGTAGCCAACCAGTAGCCATCGTCTAGCCAGCGACGGTCTCATCAAGTTTGCTCGCAACCGGAGAGCCGTGTGCGAAGGAAACTCGCCCGCACGGTTCGGGGACCAGCTGTACAAGCTACTCTGGCGGAAGCCCGAGGTGTGAAGTGCCGTTGAGTCCATTCAATTTGATGGTGGTGCGCCTGGATAGACCAAATGCCGAAAGCCCTGGGAACCAGGGTAGCGGGACGATACCTAAACCGAAAGGCAAGGGTCGTGACGCGTGAGGGACATGGCGGCTGCGTGCGACGAAACCGGGTGGTCCCCGGATATAAGCGCAATGCGGTCAGAGCAGTCATGTTAGAGGGTGAAAACCCGCCCCGTTCCGCCATGGTGACGGAAGGAACCATCGTTTTAAAACCCAAGAGTAGCTCTGGAGTAGCGCCCTGCTGTGACACCTCGGGGGCTGAAAAGAGCGTATGCCAGGAATATCGCCCTGGCGGCGAACACTTGGGCACAGATGGCACCTACAGCGGATGAGAACGGCATGTGAGGTAAAAGCTCACGGCGGCGTACTGCCTGAAAAGGCAAGTGCCGTTTGGTTGAATCAGGGATGAAACCTGTTGGCTAGCAATAGTCTGCAGGACACAGAGGCATCGTAGTAACCTCCCGTGAGGGCAACGTCTGCGTCCGACCCCGGACTAATAATCCGGGGCAGGTATTGGTTGGCTACCAATCTATTAGTGAAGGACAGACGAGGCGCGGAAATGCGCCTGGACGAAGGATGCCAGGTCGGTCAAGGCAGTGATTCCGAACATCATGGATTATCGAATCAAAAAGGGGGCCGTAAGGCCCCCTTTCCTGTGGATTGTCCGTTGGGCTTTCGGGGTTGACTTTTCCACCGAATCGGCACATTGGGGACGCCGTTGTGACACCATTTTCTGAAACCCTTCAACCTGAGGAAATCATGGACGCTGGCGACAGTCACCCTCGACCTGAAACCGATCATTCCATCGTTTTCCAGGCGCTCCGCTCCAGCGGGCCGTTCTTCCTCAGGTAGCCCTACCTCGGTCTAGAACGCCTCCGAGCCGTGCCGTCTGGTACGGTGGCCCACGGAGGCGACATGCAGTTCACCCACGCTCTCATCCGGCTCAAGGACTTCCTTGGCGCGTGCTGCGCCGGGATCATCTTCCGTCATGGCCCCCGCCCCGTCGCAGCCCTGGCTGGCGCTGGCGGCGGCTTCCCCTTCGCGCCTGAGGCCAGCTCCAAGGCGGCCTTGCGGCAGACCTTCTTCTCGGTTGGCCAAGCCGCCGGGCAGGCGTCCGTTGGCGCATCCGGCGTCCAGGCCGGGCCTCCCCTGGCGGCCAACGGCCCCTCCACCCCGGCCACCGAGTTCGGCTATCAGCTCCAGCACTTCTCCCAGCGCGCCCACGTGCTGGCCTCCCTGGCCATCAACAAGAAGCTCCCTGCCCGGCAGGCCTTCCTCGACATGGAGAAGCTTTGGCAGCAGATCGCCGAACTGGGACAGGCCCTGGAGGAAATTCCCGAGGCCGTGAAGTCGGCTCTGGAGGGCCTGACCGGCGTTGAGGCCGAAGAGCGGCTGGAGAAGCACGGCCTGAACGAGGTCGCCCACGAGAAAAGGGTGGGCGTGTTCGCCCGGCTGGTCACCGCGTTCAAGAACCCGCTGGTCCTGCTCCTCCTGGCGCTGGCCACGGTCTCCTACCTGTCCGACGACATGCGGGCCACCGTGGTCATCTCCGCCATGGCTTTCCTGAGCGTGGCCCTGCGGGTGATCCAGGAGGCCAAGGCCGACAACGCGGCGGAACAGCTCCAGGCCATGGTCCACACCACGGCCACGGTGCTGCGCGACGGCGTCCGGCAGGAGGTTCCCCTCAAGCACCTCGTCCCCGGCGACGTGGTCTTCCTG
>JAUYES010000005.1 GCA_030691225.1 Holophaga sp.
TGGCGCGCCACAGCGAAATCCGTCGAAATCTCATTTACCTCGGCAGCGTGAAGCTTTTCCAAGGCGTCCATCTAAGTCAGGATGACGCTCCCCACTTGGTCTGGCCCCTTTGCCAAGGGCGAAGCCTCGCCACAGTCATTCGCGTAGCCGAGGAACAAGAACTTCCCTTCGGCATCGACCAATCCCTGTTTCTGATCTGGGTGCTCACACACCACATCGCCCAATTGCATCATGCCAAGCTGCCCCTGGGGTTCCTGTCACCCCACCGAGTCTGGGTTGGCTTTGATGGCCTGGTGGAATTGTTGGATGCCCCCGTCATCACCATTCTCGAAGACCTCTTGCCCAAGGTTCCTGGCGCAATGGAAGCCATGGCGCCCTACCGCCAAGGCCCACACCGCGAAGGCATCATGCACGACGCCTTTCAGATGGGCGCCTTGCTCTACAAGATGCTGTTTCACAAACCGCTGCCCATGGATGTCCCCCTGGACCAAACGCTGGAAGCGGCGCGTCTCCAAACGCCCGAAGGCAGCGAGCCCCTGCCTACTCTTATCAAGGATCTCTTGGCTCGGCTGCTGGGCTTGAACCGCCCCTTTGCTGACCTTGAAGCGTTAGAGGCCCACCTTGAAAACACCATGTTTGGCGACGAGACCTTCAACCCCACCACCTTCGGCCTTGCCTTCACGATGCACACCTTGTTCCGGAAGGAAGTGGAGCTAGAAAGACAGGCCCTGGAAGCGGAACGTCTGAATCCAAGACTCTTCGCCATGCTTGAGCCCACGGTAGAGACCCCGCCCGAACAGCTCAAGTCGAGCCGAATGCCATTTATTAAACGCGTTGGAACCTATGCAGCAGCCTTCCTCGTGGGTGCCGCTGCCTTGGGCGCCTGGAAACTACCGCCACGCTTCAGGGCACCCGCCGAAATGACCGGTCAACAACCAGTCCCTCGTCCCCTTCAAGCGGCCCAGATTCCCGCAACCTTCTCTGCGCCAAGTGAGTCAGTACCGCTTGCCAACCCTTTGCCTGAGCCTCTGCCAACCGCTGCGAAACCGATCACCCCAGTTCCCCAAAGCCTCCCACTCCCAACGCCGTCCATTCCGGTCAAACTTCGCGTTTTCGTAGACGAGAAAGGGCGGGTCCGCCAGGCACTCGTCCAGGAAGGCGCCACCAAAGGCAGTGATCGTGAAGCCAAAGCCATCGAACTGGCCATGGGCAGACACCTCGCCCCCTCGCACGAAAACGGTGTAGCAATAAGGTCTTGGACCCACCTTACTGTTCAAGTGAAGTGAACGGATCTGGACCAAATACAACCAATGCTGTAAAAGGGACGCAAAAGTAGGTACGGCGAAGAAAAAGTTTGTCGAGGATAGGAATCATAATTCGATCAGCGAGACTCTCTCGCGATGGCGATTGACCCTAGTCAATTCGCGAGGATGTCACAATTCTTGTCTAAGGGTTATGTCACCCTTAACTGGGGCCTTAGCCATGCTAAATGTTGTGATTTTGTCAGCGATATTGGCGGCACCCATGCCTGCCGCGATTTCAATTCAAAGTGATTTACCCAGGGTTGCTCAAGCAGCCGAGCCCGATGGCTCACATCCACATGGCAAACACCCTAGTTTCAAGGCCAATCCAGAGCCCCCTGCGGAACTGAGAGGTGTTTCCCACCGTCAAGCGAAGATCGGCTGCATGAATTACATGTATGAGGTTTATGCTGGAAATTCCGAAAATTCGGAACCTGAATGGGTCGTTCGTTACCTAATGTTTCCAGAAGGCAGCGAGGCTCCTCAGGAAATTGAGCAGGTGTTCCTCTTTGCGAAAGACCTCTCAAAAAAGCCCAAGCTTATTAAGCCTGAAGAATTGGATATCGCACCTGAATCGCTTTCATGGAAAAGAAAAAATTATAAACTCGTCGATCGCCGGAATTTGACCCTCTGGCCTTGACGACTCCCAGTCTCAAGCGAAGCACACCCCAGTGCCCTGTTTCTTCATGGAATGTACGAACTGATTCGTTGACGCTTTACGAACTCATTCGTATTTTGGATCAACTCTCCATTCCGAGGTTGATCCATGCGACTTGCTCTAACCCTAGGCCCTCTGTTCCTGGTGCTTCTTGCCTGTAAGGCACCCGCACCCAAACCAGCGCTCTCACCTGCACAGATATGGGCAGCCCAGGTGCAGGAGGCCGGAACCATACCTGCCGCAGCCATTCCTGAACACGAGCGAATCGAATTTGCTCAGGGCTTCGAGAACGGGGCCGCCATGGTGCGTAGGGCGCTCGACACGGGCAGGAAGCCCTTCGTGCTGCTTCCAGACATGCTAGCAACGCCACCTCCCCCGAAGCTGCTGGGCCCTTTGCCCGAGGGCGTGACCCTGGCTTCAGGCCCCCCGCAAGTGGAATTGGACACCGCCACAGGTTTGCGGATTTGGGCGTGGGGTTCCGCGCAAGGCTCAACCTATTCCCGTGGGCAGAAGGAAGGCTTTGCCTGGGCTCTTTCGCATCATGGCCAAAGCCTTGTTCAGCCGCGGCGGCCTTCGATCATGCCCGAGCATTGGGTCCGCTGGCCCAAGGAGGCGACCGGCCTGAACCTGGAAACAGTTACCCGCAAGGCCGAGGTCCACTGGGCGCCCCAAGCCATTTTTTGGAAGGCCACGGGAGAGGGGTTTCCGATCGAGCATCGGTGGCATCCAGCGGATGAAGCCTGGAAGCCTCGCTTTGCGGCCCTACAGGAAGATGTGCTCTGGCTGGATACGCTCGGGCACGGCGCCGTGGCTCTGGATCTAGAAACCGGCTATATCCGTGACCTTAAACCATCGCCCAACCCGGCGGAAATGGAAGCAACCCTGGATACAAAAGCCACTGCCGAGAAGAATCGGATACAGGAAATCTTGAAAGAGACCACCCCCGAAGCATCGCGCAAACGCTGGCAAGAACATGCCAGCAGTCCGAAGGCTATGGCTCTGCGCAAGGAACTGCGAGAACAGGCAGAAAAAGGAATCCCCGAAGCCATGTTCTTTTTGGCTTTGAATCTCGCCAATCTTGGCGGTGCCGAGGAGGCCGAGAGTGCAACCTGGCTTCGCAAGTCAGCCGAGCAAGGCCATCCCCAAGCCATGAGTTTTCTGGGCGCCTGGCACTACGAAGGGCGCTGCGTCGAAAAATCGGAAACCCTGGCCCGGAAATGGTTAGAGAAGGCAGCCAAGGCCGGTGATGCAGAAGCGAAAAAAATGCTGGCATCGTTGTTTGGAGTGGCACGGCGATAGCCAATGACAATGCCTTCCACCAGTGGAAAGAACCAGAGATCGTTTCAAAAGGGAAAGAATAACCAAACTACCGATAAGCGAGCGAATCGATTGATTTTGCCGCAGGCTTGTCACAAGAATTCCCAACTCGATTGATATCCTGGAGCCCAAGAGGTTCTCGGTGGATACCAACACACGGGTGGAACAAGGAGTCGAACTCGGCCTTGAATCAGCCGTGGAGAGCCTCCTAGAGCGTGCTGTACGGGTCCTCGCCGTGGCCACCGAAATCACAACCATCAAAAACCCTGAGGATGTGCCACTCCACGTAGTGCGCTGCCTCATGCGGGAATTTGGCCTGCAAGCTGCGAGTGTGCTCCGGCCGGATCCCTCCACAGGCGAACTTTGTTTTGTGGCCGAAATGGGTGTGCCTCCCGAGGTCAGGCACCTAGGCTTTCGACCTTCAGGTACGGCCTGGACCGTCTTCAAGAGCGGAGAGCCTCAATTTGTCGAAAATGTTGTACAGGACAGAAGTCAAAGCTCGGATATCAGCACCTACTTTCAGAGCTATGCCTGCCTGCCACTGGAATACCGAAAGAGCCTGCTCGGCCTGCTCTTTGTGAACTACAAAGACCCCCATGTTTTCGATGCCATGGAACGCCAAATCTTGATCACCTTTGCCAGCCAAACAGCAGCGGCCTTGGGTGGATTAACCGGAACG
>JAUYES010000588.1 GCA_030691225.1 Holophaga sp.
CCACCCAGACCGATATCAGCATTCCCTATATCACTGCTGATGCCAGCGGTCCCAAGCATCTGACCCAAACCCTTACACGTTCCCGCTTTGAATCCATGCTGGAGCCCATTCTCCAGAAGCTGAAGGTGCCCTGCGAAAACGCCGTGAAGGACGCCAAGCTCAGCCATCACGAGATCAATGAGGTTGTGTTAGTGGGTGGGTCCACGCGCATCCCTAAGGTGCAGGAACTGGTGAAACAGATCTTCGGCAAAGAACCCAACAAGAGCGTGAACCCCGATGAAGTCGTGGCCGTGGGCGCAGGCGTTCAGGGCGGTGTGCTTTCGGGCGATGTGAAGGGCGTGTTGCTCTTGGATGTGACGCCGCTCAGCTTGGGCATCAACGCCAACGGCGGCCAGATGTCCGTGATCATCCCTCGCAATACCACCATTCCAACCCGCAAGAGTGAGGTCTACACCACTGCCGTAGAGAACCAGCCCGGCGTGGACATTGAAGTGTTCCAGGGCGAGCGCCCCTTGGTGGAAGCCAACAAGTTGCTGGGTCACTTCCACCTAGCCGGGATTCCTCCCGCACCCCGCGGCATTCCCCAGATCGAAGTCATTTTTGACATCGATGCCAACGGCATCGTGCATGTCACGGCCAAGGACAAAGGCACGGGCAAGGATTCCAGCATCACCCTGACGGGGGCCACGGGTCTCTCCAAGGAAGAAATCGAAGCCAAGGTCCAGGAAGCCGAAGCCCATAAGGGCGAGGATGAAAACCGCAAGAAGCTCCTGGAGGACAAGAACGCTCTGGACCAGACCATCTACCAGTTGGAAAAGTTGCTCAAGGAAAACGGCGACAAGCTGCCTGAAGCTGACAAGAAGGACGTGGAAACCGCCATTGCCGAGGGCAAGGAAGCCTTGGGTTCGCACGATGCGGATCGCATCAAGAAGGCCCTCGAATCCATTCAGCAGAAGTCCCACAAGATGGCCGAGCAGATGTATAAGCAAGCTCCAGACGGCGCAGCGGCCCCTTCTGGAGAGGAGGAAAAAAAGAAGAAGGACGACGACGTCATCGATGCTGAAGTCGTGAACTAGCGCATTTTCAAAAAATAGCCGGGCGTTTGCCCGGCTATTTTTGGTAAAAAATAATCTTAGCCATTTGGGCTCAAATTTGGGTAGCGTTTGGTCATGGTTCCTGACTATTACAAGATCCTCGGAGTACCCAAAAGCGCCTCTGAGGAGGACATCAAAAAGGCCTATCGAAAATTGGCGCGAAAGTATCATCCGGATTTGAACCCTGGCAACAAGGGCGCCGAGGCCAAGTTCAAGGAACTCAGCACCGCCAACGATGTGCTTTCAGATCCCGAGAAGCGTGGCAACTATGACACCTACGGGGACCCGGCTGGACCAACGGCCCAAGCGGGTGGCCATGGTTTTGATTTCGGAGACCAAAGCGGTTCTTTTGGGGATTTTTTCCAGGGATTCGGCGGCGGCAGACGCCCTCGTCGTGCCGGTCCTCGGCCGGGCGAAGACTTGCAGCATACGGTTCGCATTTCCTTCCTGGATGCCTTTCGGGGTACCAAGCTGCCGATCAATGTTTCCCGCACTGAAGCCTGCCGAATTTGTCAGGGCAGTGGCGAGGTTCCGGGAACGACCAAGAGCGTGTGCGCGGATTGCAAAGGCCGAGGATTTCGGGAACAAGGCTTAGGTTTTTTCAAGAGTCAAATCGAGTGTGAATCTTGCGGTGGCAGTGGCCGCAAGGCACCGCCCTGCACGGAATGTCAGGGGCGAGGTCGTAATCCCAAGCGGGAAACCGTGACGGTGGGGATTCCTCCAGGCGTGGAAGATGGCACCCGCTTGCGCGTGGCAGGCAAGGGCGAGGCGGGGAGTCGTGGTGGAGGGACTGGGGATCTCTACCTTCAAATTCAAGTGGAAGTCGATGACCGGTTCGATCGGCGTGGCGCCAATCTCTATCACAAGCTGCCCATTAGTTTTTCCGAGGCTGCGCTGGGTGCCAAAGTGGAAATCCCTACACCTGAGGGGCATACCACCATCAAGATTCCTCCCGGCACGCAGAGTGGCTCCAAGTTGCGACTCAAGGGCCAAGGTATGCCGGTTCCGCGTTCGGAACAGCGGGGCGATCTCTTCGCCGAAATTCAAATCGTTACGCCTATGATTCAGGATGAGCGCAGTAAGGAACTGTTACGAGAACTGGGCGAGATCAATGACTCGGCCATTCGGTCGGGGAGATAGCTCATGCGACGCGATTCTAAAGCTGGTTGCTACATGATTGGCGTAGTGGCGATTCGCTATCAGATACACCCGCAAACCCTCCGACTGTATGAACGTGAAGGGCTTTTGCTGCCCAGCCGCACCGAAGGCAAGACGCGCCTGTATTCAGAGGAGGATCTGGAGCGTTTGGAGTTTATCCTGAGCCTCACCCGGGATTTAGGCGTCAATCTGGCCGGGGTTGAGGTGGTCATGGGGCTTCGGGATCGGATGGAGAGCATGCAGGTAGAAATGAAACAAGTCGTCGAAGGTTTCGAAGAACGGCTTCGTGCCGCCGGTATTCAGGTCGAACATCCCACATTTGAAAAGAACTTAAAGCCAACCAGTCTCGTCAAACTAAGCCCTCAGGGTTTGCGTAAGCGTTCCTAGCTCGAACAGGCGCGTTTGCTCTTGCTATGCTGGAACTCCACACCTAGGTGAATCGTGCCCCAACGGCATCTCGAAGAGCGCAGCCTCGACAAGTATTTTGACTCCATCCGCGATCTACCACTTCTCGTGGGAGACGAAGAGCGGAAGTACGGCCGCATGTGGCAGAACGACAACAATCCCGAGGGTTTGCGCTATCTCGTGGAAGGCAATCTGCGCTTCGTGGTGAAGGAGGCGCGCAAGTTTCAAGGCATGGGATTGGATCTTCTCGATCTGATCAGCGAAGGCAATCTCGGCCTCATCGAAGCGGCCAAACGCTTTGACCCTGAGCGGGAAAACAAATTTCTTACCTACGCATCGTGGTGGGTGCGACAGGCTATTTTTCACGCGCTGGCCGAGCACGGCAGCAAGATTCGCCTTCCGCAAAAGGTCGCGGGCCATCTGGTGCAGCTCAATCGCATTACCAATCGACTCGGGCAGGAATTAGGACGACCTCCCACGGTGCAAGATATCGTTGCGGCGGCTCCGCACTTTACGGCAGAAGAGGTGGAACGTCTGCAGGTGCTCCAGCAGACCACGTCAACGGTTTCTACCGAACAGGGCATGGGCGACGGCGATCTTACCCTTGGCGATAGTCTGGAACAGCACATTGAACCTAGTCCCATGGAAGCCATGGATAACGAGGCTTTTCAGGAACAGGTTCGACAAAGCCTGGACATGCTCACGGAGAAGGAGCGCCGCATCATCACGCTGCACTTCGGGCTCGAGGGCTTAGAGCCCATGACCCTCGAAAAAATCGGTCGTAGTTTTAATCCAGGGATTAGCCGCGAGCGGGTCCGGCAGATCGAAGAGCGAGCCTTTGGCAAGATCCGAGATCGACGGCGGGTATTGCTCGGGCAATTTCTCAAGGGCGAGTACCCATGAGTCGCGGTCGGCCGAACTGTCCTCACTGTCAAGGTCGTGGCGTCGTGCTGGATCCGGATCCGCTCGTATCAGCCCGTATCTGCGCTTGCACACTCGAGGGCGTTACTGACGGAGCCAATCTGGGCATTCCCGCACGGTACCGCAACGCCTCCTTTGAAAGTTTCTGGGAATGGTGGAAGATCCAGCACCCACGAGAACGTGTGATCTCAGGTTTGGAATCGGCCCAGCAGCTTCTCGATCACGAATTGACACGCGGCACGCTCTCCGAAGAATTGCGTTCAAAGTTGGATCATATTCTCCACAAATGCGGATCCAGAGGCGCTGAAGGCGGCTGGAAAGATCTTAAGCCAGCTCAGGAAGCCCAGGGCTATCGCACGCTTTTCAACTGGGCCAAGCGCGACCGGGATCGAATCGATCTCTGGTGGATCGATGGACCGCCCGGGAGTGGCCGCAGCACATTGGCCGCGGCGGCTCTGAAGGCTTGTTGTGCCCGCGAGGCCGCCCCAGGGCTTTTTGTTTCGGTGCGCACCTTCAGTCAGGAATTGAAGGATGTCTATTACGACACC
>JAUYES010000156.1 GCA_030691225.1 Holophaga sp.
TCATCCACCACAAGGACCTTGCCACGGGTTGCCAAAGACGATTCTTGGGAAGGTTCAGGCTCCGTTGTCAGGCGAAGCACCTGCCTCAGGGCGGAACGGCGAACGGGCTTCGTCAGGTAGCGAGCCTTGCCTTGGCTGCGAAGTCGTTCCGCGGAGGCAAGTGCCGAAACGCCCACCAATAGCGTAATGGGAATACCAAAGCCATCCACAGCCCGCACAGATTGTTCCGCTTGAGGATTCGATGGTGCCAGGCCGAGCAGGACAAGATCAATTTTGTCGGTACCGTCCAGCTGCAAGAGCCGCTCAGCCTCGGCAAGATCTTCCACAACTACGGTGGTGACATTCCACTGTTGCAACATTCCTGCAATCGCTGACCGCGCCGCGGCGTTGGGATCGAAGATGATAACCCTCAGCCCTTCTGCGATGGGTTCCCAAGCATTGGGAATGGCATCGTCCACCCGGAAGGTGATTTCACAGGAGAAAGAACTCCCACTGCCCACTTCACTCTTGACTTGGATCTCTCCACCCATGAGTTCAACGAGTCGTCGACAGATGGATAGCCCGAGCCCTGTGCCGCCAAAACGGCGATTAGTGGAAAGTTCCGCCTGGGCAAAGGGCGAGAAGAGACGATTCAGGCCATCGGGAGCGATGCCGATGCCCGTGTCGGTGACCTCCAGACGCAGCCGCACCCTTTCGGGTTCGACCTGGGGGACTAGGCTAAGGTTCAGTCGAATTTCACCTTCCAGGGTGAACTTCACTGCATTGCCCAGCAAATTGATGGCAATCTGCCGGAAGCGAGTGGCGTCTCCAAAGACCCGGCGGGGGATGCCCGCATCGAAGCTGGCGAGGAGTTCCAACCCCTTGCGTTGAACAATTTCAGCGAACAGCCCAAGACACTCTTCCAGTTCCGCCGAAGGATCGAAGGAGATTTCCTCCAGTTCCAGGCGACCCGACTCGACCTTGGAAAAGTCCAGGATTTCGTTGAGAATGCTGAGCAAGCTCTCACTGGAACTGTGAATGGTTTCCGAGAATTCTCGCTGGGTTGTGTTCAGAGGCATATCCAGCAAGGCCCCCGACATCCCGATAATCCCATTCAATGGGGTCCGAATTTCATGACTCATCGTAGCCAAAAAGAATGACTTAGCCTGATTTGCTCGAACGGCATCCTCGCGGGCGACTTCCAAATCGCCCATGGCTTCCGCTAATTCTCGGGTTCGAGCCGCCACCTTGTTCTCGAGCATCCGGTTAGTAGCTCGAAGCACTTTGACCCACGCCCAA
>JAUYES010000157.1 GCA_030691225.1 Holophaga sp.
TTGCCGAGCATCTCGAAGAAGGTGTGATGCCGGGCCGTGAAGCCGACATTCTCCAAATCGTTATGCTTGCCGCCTGCTCGCAAGCATTTTTGGCTGGTAGCCGCCCGGGCATAATCGCGGCGCTCCTTGCCGACAAAAACATCTTTGAACTGCACCATGCCAGCGTTGGTCCACATCACCGTAGGGTCGTCGGCGGGCCCAATGACCGGACTGGAGGAGACAAGCCGGTGGCCTTGAGCCGCAAAGTAATCCAGGAATCGCTGACGCAGGAGTGACGTTTTCATTTAGGGACTCGCATTCAAAAAGAATTAAGCCATGAAGGCAAAACAAAGGGGATAAGCGGGCGACTTAATGCCTGAAATGCCGCATTCCCGTAAAAAACAGCCATACCCCAAGCTTTTGAGCGGCTTCGATTACTTCCTCATCCCGCACACTGCCACCGGGCTCGACAATGGCGGCGACACCGGCCTGGGCGGCCAGTTCTAGGCCATCGGCGAAGGGGAAGAAGGCATCGCTACCGAGCACGGCGCCTTGCGCATTTTTTCCGGCCTTCCGGCAGGCGATTTCCACAGAGTCCACCCGGCTCATCTGGCCAGCGCCAACGCCAACCGTGCCGCCATCCTTCACAAGCACGATGCTATTGGATTTCACGACCTTGGCGACCTGCTGGGCCAGCAGAAGATCGCGAACGGAAGGACGAGGGCTGCGACCTTCGACTTTGACTTCCCACTGTTCATAGGGCGCAAAGGCTGTGTCGGGACGCTGAATCAGATAGCCACCACCGATGGCGCGGACATCGAGGCCCGAAGCTCCATGGGGCCAAGTGCCGGGGGTTTCCAGCAAGCGCAGGGCCTTTTTGGCCGAGAGAATACCGAGGGCAGCTTCGCTAAAAGCCGGGGCCAGGATGACTTCCCAGAAGGTTGGGGCGAGTGCCTGGGCGGTAGCCTCGTCGATGGGTCGGTTGAAGGCGACGATACCGCCGAAGGCGCTTACGGGGTCGCTGGCCAGGGCCTTTTGAAAGGCTTCCAAGGTGGTATCGGCACAAGCAGAACCGCAGGGATTGTTGTGTTTGACGATGATGCAGGTCGGCTCGGTGAAGGACCAGGCCAAGCGTGCCGTGGCATCGGCATCCAAAAGATTATTGAAGGAAAGCTCCTTGCCCTGGAGTTGACGGCAGGCGGCCAGGCCTTCGGGCACGGTTCCGGGTTGCACGTAGAAACCGGCATCCTGATGCGGATTTTCCCCGTAGCGGAGGCTCTGCTTGAGGCTCAGTCCCACGGCCAGGCGCGCAGGTAAGGCTGATTCAGGGGTTGGCGCGACTTGGCGAGTTAGCCAAGTGGCGATGGCGGCGTCGTAGGCGGCAGTGGTCTGGAAAACCTTCAGGGCGCAGGAACGGCGGTCGGCTTCGCCCCAGGTGCCTGCCTTGAGCTTTTCCAAAAAGGGCTCGTATTGCGCTGGATCGGTCAGCACGGTTACCGAGGCGTGGTTTTTCGCCGCACTGCGCAGCATGGAGGGGCCGCCGATATCGATCTGCTCGACGCAATCCTGGAAAGTTGCACCTGTCTTGGCGATGGTGGCTTCGAAGGGGTAGAGATTGACCACCACGAGATCGATGGGAGGAATACCCAGGCGCTGGGCATCTTGCACGTGGTCTTCTTCCTCGCGCCGAAAGAGCAGGCCGCCATGAATCTTGGGGTGCAGGGTCTTCACTCGCCCGCCAAAGCATTCCGGTGCGCCGGTGTAGTCGGCCACTTCCTGCACCTCCAGGCCGCCTTCCCGCAGGGTCTTGAAGGTGCCACCGGTGGCCAGAAGATCCCAGCCCATGGCCTTCAGGCTCTGAGCCAGGGGGATAAGCCCCGTCTTGTCGAAGACGGAAAACAGTGCAGTAGCCATGGGAGCCTCGCGAAAGATTATTTTCCCACGGGGCGGCCATTATCAGGAAGCTCGGAAGTTAATCTAGGGAAGATGCGCCGCCGATAGGTTATCGAGCAGGAGGAAGCATGGATGTCCAGGTTGAAGTTCAGTTCACGATCCAGCACACGCTCGATGAATTGAAAGAAGTCTTCGTGAAGCGGGGGCACTTCCCCGAGTGGCATGTGATCGAGGATACGGAAACCCGTCCACAGATGTTCTTCGAGACCCGAGTCGTGTCCGTGAATCTCTCCAGCCCCGAAGACCGGATGGCTTGGTTTGTCTTTTCGCTGGAAGCCTGCGGGGAGCTGCGCAAGCGAATTGTTATTCCCAACGTTGTGCCTGCCACGATCAACGTGGATGCCCTTGCCTTGAACGATTTCCTGGCCTTTTGCCGCAATAGCCTGGTCTCCAACCCAGGTCGAGCCTGACAGACGCTTGCGGCGAAGGCTCGCATTGGCCATTCTGGGTTGCTGTCCGGGCGATCGGACGTTGAAGGGCAGGGTGGTCAATGCCAACGCTGAAGATAAATGAAACGTCGGTTACCGTGGCGCCGGGCACGCTCCTGTTGGATGCCTGCAAGCAGGCGGGCTACGACATTCCCCATTATTGCTATCACCCGGCCTTGACTCCGGTGGCCACCTGCCGCATGTGTCTGGTGGAGATCAAAGGCCAGCCCAAGCTGGCGACCTCCTGCACGGTCGCTGTCGCCGAGGGCATGGAGGTCTTTACTTCCTCTCCCGCCGTGGCCGATGCGCGAGCGGCGGTGATGGAATTCCTTCTCCTCAACCATCCACTGGACTGCCCGATTTGTGATCAGGCTGGAGAATGCAAATTGCAGGATTACAGCTACCAATACGGCAGCGGTGATTCCCGCATGGAGGAGCCGAAGCGCCGGTATCGATACGAAGAGCTGGGCGCCAAGATCGTTATCGATAAGAACCGCTGCATTCACTGCACGCGCTGCGTTCGCTTCACCCAAGAGGTTTCTAAAACCTTTGAACTCACGGTGGCCAATCGCGGGTCCCACCTGGAAGTGACGACCTTCCAAGGGCTTTCCATGGATGCCAATCCCTTGGCGGGCAACGTAGTGGATCTGTGCCCGGTGGGTGCGCTTACGAGCCGGGATTTTCGTTTTACCAAGCGCGCCTGGTACCTCAAGCCCATGCCCACCATCAGCCGCCATTCCGCCATGGCCAACCCAATTTGGGCGGATGTGGATGA
>JAUYES010000163.1 GCA_030691225.1 Holophaga sp.
AAGGTCCAGGAAATGCCTGCGCCCATGGCCACCAGCGTGTCCATGGTGGTTTCCAAGTGCAGCAGTTGCTTGATGGCGTTTTCGAAAAAGCGTCGTCCCGTGGCGAAGACCACGAGGCCCGAAAGCAGCGCCTGAGCGAGCAGCGGAACATGCAGATGCACGCCGGGAATCATGGGCACCATGAGTGGAACAGTGAAAACCCAGGCCGCAATTACGCGAAACAGCGCCAGCTTGGAGGCGGCTTCTTCTTCCAGCGCTAAGTCGAGGCTTTCCGATTCCACCAAGCGATAGCCCCGATCCTTCAGGGCCTTGGCTAGAACCTCATCGGCCACACCATCGGACATGATGGTGGCCTCCTCCGTGGCTAGGTTCACCACGGCGCTGGAAACACCTGGCACCGCTGCTAAGGCCTTCTCCACCCGCCGCACGCAACTGGCGCAGGTCATGCCCTCGATCCGGAAGGATTTCACGGCCATGGGGTCAGGCCAACTGGGCCGAATAGCCCTCGGCCTCCACGGCAGCCACTAGCGCCTGGGTATCGGCCTGACCTTGGATCGTGGCTTCCTTGGCCTGGAGATCCACGTCCGCACTCGAAACGCCGGGCACATCAAGCAGGGCTTTTTTAACATGCATGGCGCAATGGCCGCAGGTCATTCCATCGATTTTGAGTTTGAGCATGACGACCTTTCAGGTTCATCCAAGCGAGATCTTAGTTTGGGCTTTGAGGTAGAGGCGTCAAAGGAAAACCTTTGCCGGAAGGAGTGGTACCTTGTGCGGATGGAATTGCCACTTCTGCCTCCCAGCGAAAGTATTCTGCCCCAGGGTTTTCGTGCTGAAACCAGGAAACGAAAGCGACTGGCCCTGCTGATTCCGGCCTGCGCAGCGATTCTGTTAGGTAGCACCACGGCTTGTTTGGTGACTCAACCCATGCCCACCCTGAAGCCAGGCACGGGCCCGTGTTCCATTGATTCAGCTCGATTGGAGCGCCATGTGCGCTTCCTTTCGGAGAGTTGTGTGCCCAGGGATTGGCAGAGCCCGGAAGGTCTTGGAAAGGCTGCCGATTACATTGCCAAATCGCTGCAAGATTCCGGCGGGCGGGTTTCAGAACAGGTCTATGAAGTTCGCGGGAAATCCTTCAAGAACATCCTCGCTTCCTTCGGACCCGAATCGGGCCCGCGTGTTGTTGTCGGAGCCCACTACGACACCTGCGAAGCTTTGCCGGGCGCCGACGATAACGCCAGTGGTGTGGCGGGTTTGCTGGAACTAGCTCAGATGTTCAAAATTCAAAGACCTGGGCTGCGGGTGGACTTGGTGGCGTACACGCTTGAAGAACCGCCCTTCTTTCGCACCAATCAGATGGGTAGTGCGCGCCACGCCCAGTCTTTGAAATCCGAAGGCACTGCGGTGAAAGCCATGATCGCCTTGGAGATGATCGGGCGATTTTCGGACGAGCCGGGCAGCCAGAGATATCCCTCCGCCTTGATCGCGCCGCTGTATCCAGATCGGGGCAATTTCATCGCCGTGATTGGTCGTTTGGGCGACATCAAGCTGGTGCGTAGCGTGAAAGGTTCCATGATTCAGGCGACGTCGCTGCCTGTCATTTCCATGAATGGACCGCGCTGGATTCCTGGCCTGGATTTTTCGGATCATCATCCCTACTGGGATGTGGGCTATTCCGCGGTGATGGTCACCGACACGGCCTTCTATCGAAACGGTGACTACCACACAACCCAGGACACGGCCGATCGCCTGGATTATTCCCGCATGGCGCAGGTGGTGCAGGGGGTGCACGCGGCGGTGATGACACTGGCGAAGTAAGGAGATTTCGATGAAGCAGGATCTTGCCCAACTCGTGCGCCGTCTGGAAACGGCCCAGGCTCTG
>JAUYES010000166.1 GCA_030691225.1 Holophaga sp.
GTATCGACCGGTTCACTACTTCTTCTTTGTCACATTATCCGACCTTCAGTTGGTGGGCATAAGCGGAGTCTATGGAAGCCTGCCTTTGTTTGTGCCTGACTTCCATATCAGGGAATTAGTTGTATAAACCAGTGAAAGGAGATATCCTTGCCAGTTTGGTGCGAAAATTCTGGATAAAAACAAGGCGAATGAGGACAAATAGCATATCCGTTTTAGTGGATGATGATGATCAAGTAAGAGAAATTTCCGCCCGTAGGCTTTCTGGGGCAGGACACGTCTCCGTATGCGCTGTCAGCGGCGAGAAGGCGCTTGCACTTCTGTCACAACAGACTTTTGGTCTTGTGCTCCTGGATATTATGATGCAGGGGATGTCCGGTATTGAGGTGTTACGGACAACACAGAGCAGTTATCCGGGTCTAGCCGTGACCATGGTGACGTCCGAGGATAATCCGCAGTTGGCGAGAGATGTCCTTGAGCTAGGTGCTGTTGGCTATCTTGTCAAACCGTTTAGCGAAAATGAATTTCTCATCTATGTTTCTCATATGCTGCGTCTCCATCAATTAGAAAAAGAACATTGTGAGTATCGAGAAAACCTGGAGAAACAAGTAGCAATACGGACAATGGAACTGAATAAATCTTTGGTCGACCTCAAGTCTTCTCAGGAGCAGTTGATCCAACAGGAGAAGATTGCCACCATCGGCCATCTGGCGGCAGGCGTGGCCCATGAAATAAAAAACCCCACCGGATACATCAGCAACAATCTCTAAGGGTGACAGACGACCACCCTAAAATCTGGACCGTCACCTTTTGAGGTGACGGTTTTTTTATATTTGGGATGCGGGGAGCGTGCGGGGAACGATACTTTTGTTCCGCCTCCTGAACTGCGGGGAGCCTGAGCGCGTGCGGGGAATAGTGCGGGGAATGGATTTTCAGACAACAAAAAAGGCCTTCAAGAAATCCCTGAAAGCCTTGCTGTTATTGCTGGTGACCCCAACGAGGTTCGAACTCGTGTTACCGGCGTGAGAGGCCAGCGTCCTAGACCGCTAGACGATGGGGCCATGTAGTCAAATTGAAGGTGATTATTTATATGATTGTCCCACTCTTGTCAAGCTTAACTTTCGAGATCAGACCTTCATCGTTGAGGTCTCATGCAA
>JAUYES010000169.1 GCA_030691225.1 Holophaga sp.
GGGATGGTGTGCTGATCCTCCTTGTGTTTCGTGGCTTCGGTTTCTGTCATCTGTGCCGACAAAGGCGCGAGGGTGCTAAGGGCGAGAAGAACAGCGGTAAACCTCATGGGACCTTGCCTTTCTTCGGTTGAATAGGCTGGGATGCGGGAACCCCATGGGCCCCAGAGGGAGTCCCGGCTCGACCACAACCCCCGCTCGAAGGGGAGGATTTGCAGGATTCTTCTTTTGAACAGGAACCGGGGTCATGGCGTTGATTGCACCCACAGCAGGCGGAAGCACCCGAGGACTGAGCGCGGCGATGTTTGCGGATGGAGGCTCCAATCCATCCAGAAAGAAGAATCAAGATCACGACGCAAAGGGCCAGCAGGCCTCTGCCATTGCGTGCATCGACCTTGGGCTGAAATTCCTCTGGCACGGCTCCTGGTGTATGGATTACTGGCGGCATGATCAGCCCTTTGAAATAGCGCTTGGGTCCATGTTTTTGGGGCGACCATTCCGGATGGGGAGGAGGGGATGAACTCATGGCACCTCCTTAGCGGCAGACGCATCGAATTGAGCCGATGTCCGCAGGATTAGCTGCCGCCTTTGGCTGTATAAGGAGGCAGGCCGCGAGACTCACTCCAAGCACACCGCAAAGAACGAGCACCCAGCGCAAAACAGGTCTCTGTCTGAGCAGGCCGGATACTTCGTCGGACCCACTCCGGGGAGCGCTCTCAACACTTTCGTCCTGCGGTTGGGTTCCCTTCACGAGAATTCCAGGGTCATGGGTGTTCATGCCAAGTCCCCCATCGGAAAATGAAGCGAGATCTCCATCCACCCATTCGTGGCGCGGGTCGCGGTGGCCATCCCTCCCATGGTTCTTAGGGTTTCGGCCACATTGAAAAGCCCGAAGGATTCGTCCGAAACGCTTCCTCCAAGACAGAACACCGGATCGAAAAGGCGTGATGGATCACCCGTGAGGGGCACATCTCCCGGATCGAGGATCTGGATGACGGCCATTCCATCCGCCTGTTGGCTCCGCACCCGGATGGGTGCCTTTCCAGCCGCGGAGTCCAGCCCGCGCTGGATCAGCAATTCGAAGCTGCGCCGGATGAGGTTGATCGAACCCCGGACAGGGCATGGCGCGGGATTCATGTCGATCTCGATCCCCGCCATGGTTTGCCGATCCAGGTGGAAGGACTCGATCACTTCCATCAGGCAGGCCTGGAGATCGAACACGCGCACATCGGGCGGCTCATCCGCATGGGCGGCCATCCGGCTGAACTGGCGCAGGAGGAGCGAGGCCTGTTCGGCACTGCGCTGGATGGTTCGCCAGGCCTCCTTCTGGCCAGGGGTGACGCTCGCCCCCGGCAGGATCATTTCCTGGGCCAGGAACATCGGCATCAGAACCCGCTCCAGGTCCCTTGCGACGGAAGTGACCTGGCGCCCCATCTGGATCTGCCACTGGAATTCGACGAGGCGCCGTTCCCGCTCCACCTGGTTGGACACATCCCGCATCACGGCAATGCGAGGGGTGACACCTTCCTCCTCCGCGATGCCGACCCGCACATCCACGGCCCGCAAGGCACCACTAGCGTGAACCACATTGACCCGGAGCGTCTCGTCCGCTCCCGCAGCCTCCAGGCGATCCACCGTGCTCGCAGGGAGCAGTGTTCGGACGCTTCCGCACTTCCAGGAATCATCCGAGGGCGTCCCCAGAAGCGTGGCCATGCCGGGATTCACCCTCAGCAGCTTCCCCTTCCGATTCCAGACCACGACGCCATCCGGAATCGTGTCCAGCAGCTTCTGGGCGAATTTCGAAACGAGCCTGGAGCGGTTGCGCTGGTGGAAGGCCATCCCCCCGGCCAAGCCGAATCCGATGGCGATCAGCAGGGAGACCCCGGCGAACACAGAAAGCTGCGTGGCATTCCGCTGACTGGCGCGGATCGCGGATTCCAGCATCTCCTTGTGGTGACGGGCGAGCGACTGGAGGGCGCCGAGCACGGTCTGGTGCTGGTGGTCCAGATGCGCGTGGGCGGCGAAAGCCTCCAGCTTCCTATCGGCTTTGTTCTTCCCTTCTGGGAGTCGTGAGACTTCCAGGACGAGGCTTCGCATCTGGTCGACCTGAGCGAGGTAATCGCGGATGGCCTGGTCTACATTCCCTAGGAACGGATCCACCTCCTCGGAGGTGCGCCGTCCCAATTCCCTGCGGGAGGCCGAGAGGCGATCAATAGACGCTTCCAGTGTTGCCGTTTCAACGGCTGGATTTTGGGCATGAAGCAGCCGAGAGGCCTTCTCATGGACATCCTCCACAACTTCCAGATGGCGGGAGGTCTCAAGAGTCCAGGTGCTGCAATGGGCAAAGCTGGTGAAGGCTTCCCGTGTGGCCCGGATGAGCAGACCGGACCACACGAGAAGGCCAAGGAATGGCAGGGCCACGGCTCCGATTACCAGGAGCCTGCGTGTGCGTGACACAAATGGCGGCATGGAAACCAT
>JAUYES010000182.1 GCA_030691225.1 Holophaga sp.
ATGCTCGCCCACCTCGGGATGCCCTTCCGCAAGTAGTCAGGAGAATCCATGGCTCGCATCGCGAAGATCTATAAAGACGCCTCCAAGCCCAAGTTCTCGACCCAGCATCGCAATCGCTGCAAGCTGTGCGGTCGTCCTAGGGGCTTCATGCGCAAATTTGAACTCTGCCGACTTTGCTTCCGGAAGCACGCCCTTGCGGGTGAACTTCCAGGCGTTCAGAAGTCCTCCTGGTAAGAAGAGGAAACCATGCACACCGATCCAATTGCAGATTACCTGACCCGCTTGCGTAACGGCCTAATGGCTCGTCACGATGCTGTGGTCGTGCCCACTTCTAAGATGAAAGAGCGTCTTTCCGCCATCCTCAAGCAGGAAGGCTATATCCATGGCTATAAGAGCGTGGAGCATGACGGCCGCAACTACATCGTTGTGAGCTTGAAGTATGTGAAGAACGGCGAACCCGTCATTCACGGACTCAAGCGCATCTCTAGTCCTGGCCTGCGTGTTTATGTTGGTGCCAGCGAGATCGTTGATGTGAATGGCGGCCTAGGCATTGCCATCCTCACCACCCCCAAGGGTCTGCTGACGGGCAAAGATGCTCGTAAACAGAACGTGGGTGGCGAGCTCCTCGCTCACGTTTGGTAATTTTCGCTCAACCCGATTCAAAGGATTCAATCATGTCTCGCATCGGAAAAAAGCCCGTGACGCTGCCGAAAGGCGTCAAAGTCACTGTCAACGGGGCTGAGGCCGTCGTCGAAGGCGCTAAGGGCACACTACTCTGCCCGGTCCCCCAGGGGATCACGCTAGATATCCAGGCCGATTCCATCAACCTTATTCGTGCCAATGAAGAAGCCCAAACCCGGGCTTTCCATGGCTTGACTCGCGCTCTGCTCCAGAACGCCGTCACGGGTGTGACCGAAGGTTGGAAAAAGGAACTGGATATCGTCGGTGTCGGCTACAAAGCAGCGATTGATGGCGCCAAGCTGCGCCTAGATCTTGGCTTCAGCCATCCCATCTTCTACGACGCTCCCGCTGGCATTACGATCGCCGTCGAGAAGAACACCCACGTCATCGTCACCGGTCACGACCGGCAGGCGGTTGGACAGGTGGCCGCTGATATCCGGAAATACCGCAAGCCTGAGCCTTACAAGGGCAAGGGCGTCCAATACACGGGCGAAGTCATCCGCCGCAAGGCCGGCAAGACCGGGAAGTAAGGGGAGACCATGGCTAACGATATCAAGGTTCGTCGCCAGAAGACGAAGACTCGCATTCGGAGTCGTATCTCGGGAACTCCCGAACGTCCCCGTCTCACCATCTACAAGAGCTTGAAGCGTATTTACGTTCAGGCCGTTGATGATACGAAGGGTGTAACGCTCGCTACCGCCTCCAGCCTGGAAAAGGTAACACGCGATCAGTTGAAGAATGGCGCCAATATCGAGGCCGCAAAGGTCGTCGGTGCCAGCATTGCCGCTCGGCTCCAAGAGCAGGGCATCACGGCAGTGGTCTTCGATCGCAATGGCTACGTCTATCACGGCCGCGTTAAGGCGCTGGCTGACAGCGCCCGGGCTGCCGGGTTGCAGTTCTAAGGGGGGCTCATGTCCGTAGAAACGAAGCACAACGCCGAGACCCCACAGCAGGGCGAATTCAAGGATCAGGTTATCTATGTCGGCCGAGTCACCAAAGTGGTGAAGGGTGGCAAGAACTTCTCCTTTTCCGCACTGGTTGTCGTTGGTGACGGTAGGGGCAAAGTTGGTTTCGGCCTCGGCAAGGCACTCGAAGTGCCTTCTGCCATCAAGAAGGGCATCGAAGCCGCCAAGCGCAATATGACCAAGGTGCCTGTCACCTCCACTGGCTCGATTCCTCACCCCATCACGGGCCGCTTCGGTTCTGGCTCCGTGTTGATGAAGCCCGCACCCGAAGGCACCGGCATCATCGCTGGTTCCACTGTGCGCGCGGTCATGGAAGCTGCTGGTATCAATAACGTCCTCACGAAGAGCCTGGGCTCATCGAATCCGCACAACGTGGTTCGCGCCACTTTTGCTGGTTTCAATGGACTCATGGATCCCTACACGGTCATGACCAACCGTGGCATTGACCAGGCGGAGGCCTAATATGTCCAACCTGATCGGAAAGCAGGTCGTCATCAAGCTCGTGCGTTCTGTCATCTGCACTACGCCTAAACATCGGGCCTTTATGCAGACGCTGGGACTCAAGAAAGTTGGAGACACCCGGCAGTGCGAATACACACCGAACGTGCATGGCATGGTCAAGCTCGTTCCGCACCTCGTCGCCGTGTCGGTCAAGGAGTAGGTCATGAAGCTCAATGAACTCAAGCCCGCAGAGGGCGCCGTAAAAAACCGGAAACGCGTTGGTCGTGGTCCTGGTTCCGGTACTGGCAAGACTTCCGGTGCTGGCGAAAAGGGCCAAAAGTCCCGTCGCGGCTATAGCAGCAAGCGCGGATTTGAAGGCGGCCAGATGTCCCTGGTGCGTCGTCTCCCTAAACGCGGATGCACGAATGTCCATGCCGCTGTCACGAAGGAAATCGGCCTAGCCCTCATTTCCAACCATTGTCAGGATGGCGACACCGTCAGTCTCTCTAGTCTTC
>JAUYES010000201.1 GCA_030691225.1 Holophaga sp.
GGGCACCATTTGCGCCGAGCGGACCGCCATCTGTGCCGCTGCCGCTAAGGGAATGCGCCCCAACGATATGATTGCGCTGGTAGTCGTGACCGAGGCGGAATCCCTGACCCCACCTTGCGGGCTTTGTCGTCAGGTAATTGCCGAATTCGCGGAAGATCTGCCTATTCTGTTATCTAATCGCACCGAACAATCGCTTCATAGCATTGCCAGCCTGCTTCCCCATGCCTTTACGGGCCGGAATCTGCTGAATACCGATTAAGCTCTCGATGGTTCCTTTTTGCATTTCCGAGATAATTCGCCATGGCTATTGATCGCGTAAAAGTACAAAAGCAGGCCGAAGGGTACATGGCGAGTGGCAAAATTGACCGCGCCATTGATGAGTTCCTGAAGCTGCTGGAAGACAAGGGCGATGATTTCAACCTCGTAAACCGTGTCGGTGACGCCTACCTGCAAATCGGGAAGGTGCCCGATGCGCTGGCCATGTTCAAGCGCGCAGGTATTGGCTACGAGCGCAATGGTTTCACCAATAAGGCTGCGGCGGTATTCAAGAAGGCTCATCGCACAGCCCCCGAAGATGTGGACGTGGCCCTTCGGCTCGCCGAAACCTACCGCGCCACCAACATGATCAAAGACGCCATCCAGGTTCATATCGAGATGGCTGAGCTTTACACCAAGAAGGGGTTGCTGAAACGGGCCTTGGAGGAGTTTGCCAAGGTCGTCGAGCTAGACCCCAAGAATCTGAAGAACAAGGTCAAGTTGGCGGATCTCTACAACAAGGAAGGCATGAAGGAGCGCGCCTCCGACATCTACCTGGAAGTTGCTGAATCCCTGGCCTTCGAACAAATGCACGCGGAGGCCCTGCAGATTCTGGATCGGGCCAAGGTGATGACCGCTTCGCCGAAGCTCTTCCTCACTCAGTCCCGGCTCTGCATCATGCAGAAGGATCTGCTGGCTGCCACCCAGCATCTTCGGGAAGGCCTTGCTGCCAATCCGAGAAGCATCGAGCTTCTGGAAGCCCTGGCGGAAGTGGAATTGCAAGCCAAAGCACCCGATCGGGCGCTGGAAGTCATCGCACAGATCCCCCAAATCTCCGAAAAAACCGCCCAACTTTGCGAGCGGGCCCTGCGGGATATGGCCAAGGCCAACACGATCGACGAAGGGCTTAGGCTCTTCAAGCCAATCGGACGGGATTTTGCTCGCCGGGGACTTGGTGAACAGGCCAGCCGCGTGTTGCAGGGGGCCTTCCAGGGCCGAGCCATGTCGGTCGAAGGCTGGATCCAGCTTGCGGAAATCTCGCATCAGAGTGGGGATCAAGCCGGGCGGATCAATGGCCTTACCCGTGCCCGCGTCCTTGCCATTGAAAGCAACGATAGTGCGTTGATTCGTAGCCTGGAGGCAGAACTCCAAGGCCTTGGGGTGGCTACTGAATCGATTCCGGCCCAGCCCAGCACACCGGCTACTCCTCGCCCGCCCGTGCAGTTAAGTCCGATGCCGGGTTTGATGG
>JAUYES010000202.1 GCA_030691225.1 Holophaga sp.
GAAGAATTGCCCGGAGTTGGAGGATCCTGCCGTTCGGTTGGCGCTGACAGAGTACGCCGCCTTCCTTCATCTTTGGCGAAATCCACCGGGGGATGGGGATGACTGGATTGGGTTCACCTCATACCGACAGTTGGCTAAGACGCCTTTCCGTTTCTGGTCCAAGTGGCAGATTCGATGGGCGCTATGGCGTCACGATGGCGTCGGGTGGGGATTTCATGGCGTACGTCGGCATCAGGAGGGACCTTGGCGCGGGGCGGCGGCCCAAGCCGAAAAAGAACATCCCGGGATCATGGCGTTTCTCGCAATCCTGGCGGAGAAGTTTGAATTCGAAATCCCGGAGCGCTTTTGTACCGACCGCTTTGTGTTGTTTGCCAGCTATTGGGTCTTACCCAAGAAGCTTTTTAGCGCGTACATGGACTGGTCCTGGCCCATCGTGGCCTGGTGCTTGGCGCATCGCAATGACTACGACTTTCTTCGGAATCCCTTACCCAGGCAGGTGCTAGACCATGAGCGTTTGAGCTCTTCCAACCAAGGTAAGAACTTGGGCTATGTTGTGGAGCGGTTGTTCATCCTTTGGTACATCAACTCGAATCTGAAGATCAAACGCATCGGACCGCCTCCCCGTTTCTAGGCAGTCCGCATGTCGCTCCAATGGTTGAGGAGCCCTGCCCCTCAGTGCTTTTCTGGCTGACACACTTCGATGAGCACGCCGCCGGTTTCAGCAGGATGAATAAAGGCGATGCGATTGCCGTGGGCGCCCTTGCGGGGGGCCTTGTCGATCATACGGACGCCCTTTTCGAGAAGTTCCTTCACGGCCGCGTCAACGTCATCCACTTCAAAGGCGAGATGATGAATGCCGGGGCCTTTCTTCTCTAGAAATTTACCCACGGGACCTTCGGGGTCGGTGCTTTCCAGGTATTCCAGGGAGCTTTCGCCCACGGAATAGAAGGCGGTGCGGACTTTCTGATCCGCGATTTCTTCGATGTGCTCGGCCTGGATGCCAAAGATCTTTTCCAGGCGTTCCATGGCCTCCTGCAACGTGGGCGAGGCGATACCGAGATGGGAGATGCGCAGTAGCTTCATGAAATCCTCCGATCAGTCATTGTAGCTAAGCTGAGTTGGGGAGGCGCGAGCGTGCAAGAACAACCCGTGAAGGCTGTGGTATTCGATGTGGGAAATGTCCTAGTGAAATGGGATCCGGGGCTTCTCTATCGCACCTTGATCGCTGATCCTGTGGAGCGGAATTTCTTTTTATCCGAGGTTTGTTCTCCAGCCTGGAATCAAGAACTGGATCGCGGTCTGGACTGGGACGTGGCCATCGCCGAACGCATTGCTACCTTCCCGCACTACGCCACATGGATCGCGGCTTACCGGGATCGTTGGGAGGAAATGGTGCCTGGCGCTATTTCGGGAACCGTAATCCTTCTGGAAAATTTGGTGAATGCGGGTCACGCCTGCTACGCGCTCACTAATTTCAATGCGGAAACCTTTCGCAGGACACGGGCGAGATTTCCTTTTTTCGAGCTGTTCCGAGGCATCGTGGTCAGCGGCGAGGAAGGTTTAATCAAGCCAGATCCCCGCATCTTTCAATGTTTGACAGACCGCTACGGGTTGGAGCCTGCACAAACCCTGCTCATTGATGATGTCTCTGCCAACGTGGCGGCGGCGCGCAGCTGTGGTTGGCAGGCCCATCAGTTTACGGATGCAGAAAAGCTAGCCCGCGAAATGCTGCGGTTGGGGTTGATGGGCAACTGAAAAGAAAACAATCTTCTCTAGTGCTTGGGGCGATCTCGCCGTGCCTTTCCGCTGATGTGGTCCGGCGTGATGCGCACGACCGTCGTTCGACTGAATTCCGTGCGCATGGCTTCGGCGCCTTCCGCGGGGTGTTGGGGTGCGAAGCGGGTCAAAAGGGCTTCTAGGGCTCGGCGTTTTTCGGTGTCGTCATTTACTGCAATGGCGCGGCCAAAGAGAACGACACTTTCAAAATTTGTGGAAAGTTCCGCGGGGAGCACTTCGGAACTGGCCACGGCGCAATAAGAAACTCGGGATTCAAAGGCGAGGTTCTCCAGCTTATGGCCTGCCTGGGCGCAGTGGAGGTAGATCCGGCCATCCAGCACCACATGATTCACGGGCACACCATAGGGCCAGCCATCTTCGCCCAGGGTGCTGAGCACACCCCATTCGGATTGGGCCAGGATTTCCCAGGCTTCGGTTTCCGTAATGGCGCGATCCCTGCGGCGAATCTCATGGAACATGACTTTTCCTCAGGGGCGAATGGTATTGATTTGGGCCTTTTGCCTTCGGCTAATCAACCAGAGGGCGAGGGTCCAGGTTGGCACGAGTTCCACAAAGGGCACCAACTCCACAACAAAGGTGGGCAGTAGCGCCCAGTGCCAGCCCACCAAATACCACACCACGCTCATGGCGGCGAGGTCCAAGGGATTATCCACCCAGGTGCTGAGCGTGCCGGTGATTGGGAATAATCCCAGCTGGAGCGCATCCACCGCGATGGCGATAATCCAGGCGGCGCGCAGGCGGGTGGGCTTGAATGCTTTAGGTGTTGGGGTTTGAATCGTCATCGGAACTCTGGGTCGCCAAAGGCTTGGCGCCACAGAATACAGAAAGATTCCGTTCGATACCTTCCTTAGAAGATCGTTTTCAACACGATGCCGAATTTTCGCCCCTCACCTTGGTAATCGAAGGGGAAGGCTTGGATCTTGATGAGTTTGTTCTTGCTGGAGTCCAGAAGATTGGTGGAGTAAATCGAGATACTGGAATCGACCGTGACATTCCAGGTGACTTTTGCATCCAGGGTGAACCAGGCATCGAGGCTGCGGGCGCGATAGAGATCAATATCCAAGTTGCCGCCGCTCAAGGGCACCGTTTGCATTCCAACATCGGTGCTGCGTCGATCGGTCGAGCTCTGGTAATAGCCAGTCACGGCCGAAACGATTTTGCCCGCCGTGTAGATCACGCCGAACTTGAATCGACTCCCGGGATCCCAGGTGAGCTTGTCAGGGCTGGGTGCGATGAACTGATCGAGGATTTCCTCATCTACCCGTTTGGCAAACGAATAGTTC
>JAUYES010000595.1 GCA_030691225.1 Holophaga sp.
GTGACAGGCACGGTGCCTTCCGCCTTGACGATCTTCTGCTTGCTGAGTTCATTGTTGCGGCGAATGCGGTGGTAGCCACCTGCGCCCACGATGATCAGGGCTGGCACACCGGCGTAGAGAAAGAGTTTCTTGGTATCCATGAATTCACCTTTGAATGGGGTCGATTGGGATCAGAGCGGGGCCAGGCCTTGGGCGCGGCGATTATCGAAACGGGCGGCCCAAAGGCCTAATTCGGCGCGGCGGCGCTGGCTCTCGAGCTGACGCTCGGTGCGTTCGGCCTGGAGAAGATCCAAGGAAGTGATGAGGCCCTGCTCGAAGGCCTCGCGGCTCATGCGCAAGGCTTCAAGCCCGGCGTCGTGGGCCTTTTGGGCGGCGGCATGGAAGGCGATGGCCTTGCCTGTTTCGCGGGCAGCGGTGCTTTTCTCTACGGCGATGGCGCGTTCTTTGTCTACGCGCATCTGGCGAACCTGTTCGAGTTGAGCGCGGTTCTGCGCCCGTTTCCCGGAACTACGCAGCCCATCGAAAATGGGGAAACGCATGGTGACATTCACCTTCCAGGTGTCGTACGGCTCCTTGAACAGGTTCTGGGTCTTGGTTGTCTGATAGCCGTACGAGGCGTTCAGGTCGAACTTGGGCCGGAGATCGCTTTTGATAATGGTGTCGTTGGCGCGATACATCGCTTCCTGTTGTTTGAGCTGGGCGATTTCACTGCGCTCGGTGCCCGCAGGTGTATCACCCGTGGGCGGCAGACCCAGATCTGCGAGCTTCACGGGCGTGCGAGGATCCAGCCCCAGCTGCCCGTTTAAGACTTCCAGGGCGCGCTTATGGTTGGCCTCGGCCTGCAGGCTCTCGGGGATCACGGCGAGGTACTCGCTTTCGGCGCGCAAGCGATCGAGCTCAGTGGCGGATTGTGCTTCCAGCTTGGCCTTTACATCGGCCAGGAACTGTTCGGCGGTTTTCTTGCGGGATTCTACGACTTCCAACTCGGCGCGGGTGGCCAGCACGGCCAAGTAGCCCTTGGCCACGCCATGCAGGATTTCCAGTTCGGCGGTGGTGTAGCCGTGGGTTGCTTCCTTCTCCCCCATCTCCGCGATATCGATGGCCGTCCCGATCTTGCCCCAGTAGAAGAGAGGCTGGCTCGCCGTGGCCTGGGTTGTGTAGTAACTCCGGGGAGCGGCTAGGCCATTGGTGTCGAAGGGCGGCAACGTTATTCCTGGCTTGGTCTGGAAGGCATCGAAAATTGAGAAGACACTGCCGATGTTGCTATTGAGCATGCTCACGTCGCGGACCCGAGTGAAGTCGCCAATCAGAGTCACTTGGGGCAACGCATCGGCGCGCACGGTGGTGATGAGACTTCGGCGTTCATCCACGCGGGCCTTGGCGGCTCGGATGCTGGGATTCTCGGCGCGGGCGCGGGTCAAGGCACCGGCCATATCGAGTTCCAACGGCGGTTGCGTGGGCGCGCCTTCAACCAGGGCGGGTGGAGAAAGGAACAACATTATTGGACTCCTTGAAGGGTGTTTCCGAGACCAAGGCCACGGAGGCTGAAGTCGCTGATGTGGGTGGCCAAGGTCCCGACATCCTGCGGTCCATAGGCGGAGCCTCGCAGAAGCGAAATCATGGACATATCGCGGTGGAAAAACATGATTTGGGCATGGATGCTGCTGCCCATAAGAAACTGCGCGTCCTCAGCCAGATCCGGCCGCAGCACCCGAATGCAGGCCGCTAGGTAATCCGCGTAGGGGCGAACATGGCCAAGAATGATGTCCACTCGGCCGGCTGCGGGCTCCATCAGTTCACGAGTCCAAAAAAGGTGGGCCGCCGATTGAAGTTCGCGAGAGCATTTTGCGGGGTCATGGCAGGCGAAGAGTTCTTCGAGAAAAGCGTGGATGTAGCCTTTCAGACAATCGAGTGCCTTTGCGAAAGCCTCGGGTTCATCGAGAGATGGTGGTGCCGGCAAGGCCGCCACCGAATCGATCCCCTGATCGAAAAGGAAGCTCATGGCGGCGAGGTAAAGGCCTTCCTTGCTGCCGAAGTAGTACTGCACCAGAGCGCTGTTGGCCTGGGCTTTCTGGGAGATCTCACGGATACCAACGCCATCAAAGCCCTTTTGAGCGAAGAGGAGAACGGCAGCTTCGAGTAGGCGTTGGCGGGTGTCCTGGGAGGAGTCGGGAGGTGGTTTCATGGTGTTCCTAGGTCTCAATCAATCGGTTGATTAAGAAGACTTTTAGGTTAATCAATCGATTGATTGAGTCAAGAGCATTTTTGGATTGACCTAGATAACGTTGATTTTTTGAATATTTGACAAAACGGAATATCCATTCCAAATTCAGAATTGGAATTCGGAGATTGTCATGACCCTCACCCGCAAAGAGAAGGAACGAAGCCAGCGTCGGGAACTGCTGCTCGAGGCGGCGGCCCGCGTTTTTGGGCGCAAGCCCTTCGACGAGGCCAGCATGCAGGAGGTGGCTCTCGAGGCTCAGATCGGGATGCAGGGTCTGTACGAGCATTTCCCCTCTAAGCAGGAACTCTACGAGCAGGTGATCCTGCAGCGGGCCTTGGCCTATCAGGCCCGGGCCGAAGGCATATTGGCTGGTTCGGGTTCGCCCTTGGCGTTGATCCGAGAACTGGCCACTGCCTACGTGGAGCAGTTCAAGGAACAGCCTTGGCGGCTTCCCACCTTTATCCGAGATCGCATGCACTTTGATTGGGAGCTGGATTCCCGGTTCGCACCCCGGCTGCGGGAAATCTACGAAAGTGAGCGTATGCACCTAAGGGGGCTTATCGTACGGGCGGTGGCTGCGGGTGAACTGCGCCCGATGGATCCCGATTTCACCACGCAGCTCTGCTTGGATGTGCTGCAGGCCGCCCTTCACTACAGCCATCGATACCGTGAGGACGAAGAGGTCGCCGTGTGTGTCGATCGCGCCTTGGATTGTCTGTTGAATGGCCTGGGCACGGCGCATTCCTGACTTAGGGTCGCAAGGCGGGCGAAACCAACCAACACCAAACCCTATTGAAGCAAACCCATTGAGGCAATCCATGAACCGCATTCTGATCCTTCCAATCTCCCTGCTCCTGCTCGCGGCTTGTGGTCGCACCAGCAACCCTCACCAGGTCGAAGGCCCCATCGCCACCATCGGTGTGGCGCATCCCCGCAAGATCCAGGAAGCCGAGCGGGTTTCCGTGAGCGGGTCCATCTCTTCGCCGGGAAACCCTTCCTTGGTGGCTTTCCTGGTGCCGGGGCGCGCCCTCCAGGTGTTTCCCCGTGAGGGGGAACCTGTGAGGCAGGGACAGGTGCTCGCGGTGCTCGATGCCGTGAATCTCACCCATGCGGTGGAGGCGGCCCATGCTCAAGCCGAGGCCGCGCGAGCTGGTGCGCAGCGGGCCGAAGGCGAATTTCAGCGCATGAAGCAGCTCTTTGATAGCCAGAGTCTCGCGCCCAACGATTTCGCCAAGTTCCAAGCGGCGAACCAGGCCGCCCATCAACAGCTGCAGCAAGCCTTGGCGGGCGAGGGCATCGCCAAGAAAAATCTAGCCGATTCCCGATTGGTGGCGCCCATCGGTGGTTACATCGCCAAGCGGATGTTGGAGCCCGGAGTCATGGTGGGCGCGGGGCAGCCCGTGTTTGAAATCGCCACCCTGGATCCCATCGAGGTGAATGTCGGAGTACCTGAAACCGATATCCGCCTGGTGAAGGTGGGGCAGTCTGCCAGCGTCCTCGTCCATGCGCTCCCGGGTCAAAATTTCCAGGGCACGGTGAAGGTGGTGAATATCTCCGCCGACCCCGCGACCCGCACCTATATGACCCGCATCAGCGTGCCCAATCCAGCACGGGAACTGAAGGTGGGAATGGTGGCGGAAGTTTCCATCACAGGCACCAAAAAAATCGAAATGACCTTGGTGCCCGCCGAGGCCATCGTCCGCGATCCCCAGGGTGCCACGCTGGTCTACCAATACTTTCCCGATCAAAAACGCGTGTTCTCAAAGCGAGTCGAGGTTGGTGTTTTGTTGGGGCAGGATATTCAGATTCGATCGGGGCTGAAAGGCGATGAAATCATTGTGGTGGCCGGTCAGCACACCCTGCGCAATGGCGCGGCTGCTGAACTATCCTCTGGGCCAGCCACGGTGCGGAGGTAGCCCATGGAGAAGATCATCAAGATCTGCCTTCGCTATCCAACGCTTACCGCCGTCTTGACCCTGATGATCGTGACGGTGGGCATCCGGTCCCTGATGTTCATGCCTCGCACGGAGGATCCTTCCATCACCATTCGCACAGGCTTGGTGCTGGCCGCATACCCAGGGGCGACCTCCGCGCAGGTGGAAAAGCAGGTCACCAAGACGCTGGAAGCAACGATCTTCAAGTTTCAGGAAGTGCGGAAGGGCAAGACCTTCTCCACCAGTCGCCCTGGCGTGGCCATCATCAATGTCGAACTCGAAAAGAACGTAAAAAATCCAGATATTTTCTGGGCAAAACTTCGGCATGAAATGAACGTGGTGAAGGCCTCGGCTTTGCCCCGGGAGGTCATGGGCCCCATCGTCAATTCCGATTTCGGCGATACGGTGGCCATGCTGGTGGCTGTCAGTGGAGAACGCTACGGCTACCGTGAATTGCGGGACTACGTGGACCAGATTCAAGACACGCTGCGTACCGTGGGCCAGGTTGGCAAGATTTCCACCATCGGCCAGCAGAATGAACAGATCTGGGTGACAAGCAGCCTGGAGCGCATGAGCCAGTACTTCACCGACCCACTCAAGGTGATCGGCGCGCTAGGGCAGCGCAATGTGGTGCAGGGCGCAGGCAGCGTGCGGACCGATGCCGGTCGCATCCCCTTGCACACCACCGGAGCCTTCAATTCTGAAGACGAGATTCGGAAGGTGATGGTGGGTATGTCCCGCACGGGTCAGCCCGTGTATATCGGTGATTTCGCGGCCGTCGAACGACGCTATCAAGACCCCGAGTTCCTGGTGCGCTTCGATGGCAAACCCACCGTCATGATTTCCGTGGAAATGCAGAAGGGGAACAATATCGTCGAACTGGGCGACCGCGTGGGTGCCGCCTTGGCACAGTTGCGACCTCTTTTGCCGCCGGATCTCAATCTGGATTTTGTTGCCAATCAACCCAAGGTGGTGGAAGAACGCATTTCCGGAATGGGGCACGAGTTTCTGATCGCCATTGCCTGCGTGGTGCTGGTGACGATGCTGCTCTTGCCCATGCGAGTGGCGCTCATCGCGGCCCTGGCTATTCCCATCACCATGCTGTCCACCATCGGCGTGATGAACATGCTGGGGGTGCAGCTTCATCAAGTCTCCATTGCGGCCTTGATCCTGGTGCTTGGCATCGTGGTGGATGATGCCATCGTCATTGCGGACAATTACGTGGAATTGCTGGATCGCAAAGTCCCAAGGCCCGAAGCCGCCTGGCGGGCGGCCACGGAAGTGCTTGTTCCAGTGCTCACGGCGACCCTTACGATCATCGCGTCGTTCTTGCCTCTGGTGATCCTTTCCGGCAGTGCCGGTGAGTTCATCTTTGCCCTGCCGATCACTGTGGCCGTGGCGCTGACGGTGTCCTTTCTTGTGGCCATTTTCCTGACGCCGCTGTTGTGCCGAACCTTCATTCAGAAAGGGCTCCATGATCACGACGCCGAGCCCATCGAAGGAGCCAAAAAATTCAGTGCGTTGGACCTTCTTCAGGACGCCTACAAAAGGGCCATTACCCATTTCATGGCCCGTCCTTCCATGGCCGTGGGCCTTGGGGTGGGAGCGGTGATCTTGGGGCTGTTTTTGTTTCGCTTCGTGCCCCAGCAATTCTTTCCCAATGCCGAACGGAATCAGTTTGTCATTGATCTTTGGATGCCCCAGGGCAGCCGCATCGAGGCCACCGATGCCGTGTTGCGGCGCATCGAAACAGACCTTGCCGGGAACAAGGAAGTGGCTCATTTCGCCAGCTTCGTGGGCCAGAGCGCACCGCGTTTCTACTACAACGTGAACCCCCAGCAGCCTGATCCTGCCTACGGTCAGATGATTGTGAATACGCATCACGAAAAGGCCACGGGGAGCACGGTGGCAGACCTTCAGGCTCACCTTGCGCGTTTGGTGCCGGAAGGGATGGTCATCGTGAAGGAGCTGCAGCAGGGTGCTGTGATGGAGGGACCCATCGAGGTCCGTATCTCCGGCGATGATACTGGCCAGCTCAAGATTCTAGGCCGTCAGGTGGAGGATATTTTCCACGCCGATTCCCGCGCCCGCTACATCCACACCGACTACTACAACGACTCGGCGCTCGTGGATGTGAACCTCAACACGGAACTGGCGAGTCGCCTCGGCATGACCAATGCCGGTGTCTCGAAGCTTCTCTCCGGCGCCTTCGATGGCACGCCGGTGAGCACCTTCTGGGAGGGCAACCGGGCGGTGAATATCGTTCTGCGGGTGGAGCCCGCCCATCGGGTTTCCTTCGATGATGTGCGCAATACCTATGTCGGTTCCGCTATGGCCGAAGGCAAGGTTCCCTTGCGGGCAGTCGCCGAGCTTGTGCCGAAGTGGCAAACCAGCCGCATCGTTCGCCGCAACGGGGTGCCCACCCTCACCGTGCGCTGCTTTCCGGCACCCGGCAGCTATGCCTCCGCCTTGCTAAAGGAGGCCCTGCCGAAGGTCAAGGCCCTGCCTCTGCCGCAGGGGTACCGTCTCGACTTGGGCGGCGAACGGGCCAATCAGGAGGAAACTTTCCCCGAGATGGTCTTGGCCCTTTCAATAGGTATTCTGGCGATTTTCCTCATTCTTATGATCCAATTCCGCAACCTTTCCGAGCCCTTGGTGGTCATGGCCTCCATTCCCCTCTCGTTGTTCGGCGTGGTCTTTGGCCTCATCATCACCCGCAATGCCTTTGGTTTTACGGCCTTCATGGGCATGATCAGCCTGTGTGGCATCGTGGTGCGCAATGCCATCATCCTGATCGATTACATCAAGGAAAAACTGCGCGAAGGTTCCACGCTGGTGGAAGCCGCCACCCAGGCGGGTGAGCGAAGGTTGCGGCCCATTTTCCTTACCACCATGGCTGCGGCCGTGGGTGTTACCCCGATGATCATTTCCGGTTCGAAATTGTGGAGCCCACTGGCCAGTGTGTTGGCGGTGGGATTGATCTTCTCGATGTTCTTCACGCTCCTGGTGGTGCCGGTGATCTACGTGCTGGTGTTCACGGCCAGGGAAAAACGCGCCGCCATTTCCAATGGCGTGGCTCTGGCCTTGCTGATCCTTTCCGGGCCCGTGCTGATGAGTGCCGAACCGGCCCGCCCTCTAACGGTGGAAGCGGCCGTGAATCAGGCTCTGCAAAACAGCTCGGGGGTTCGCATCGCGCGCGCCAAGGTGCAGGAAGCGCAAGCCAAGCACCGCAGCGCCCGGGCGGATTACTTTCCTCATCTCTCGGCCGACGCCACCTGGCTGAAAAGTTCCGGCGAGACCCTGGTGAAGATACCCGCCGGTGGTCTGGGCACCATCCCTGGCCTCGGTCCCTTCCCGGTTCAGGACATGAGCCTGGGTCAAGGCAATAATCGGCTCTACCTGCAGAACA